>NZ_JAYFUL010000012.1:0-150009 GCF_034928825.1 Arcicella aquatica
TAACTCTTGAACTTTTTCTCGTTTGAACGATTCACTAAAAATCCGTCGTTGACGAATCTTTAAATTTGTACTTTTTTTAGAATCTGATTTCGATTTGCTCATAAATAAGTTGATTTTTTTGTCAACCTATTTTAGGCAAGCACAATTCACCACTCAAAACTCTTAACTCATCACTTCAATCATCTTGGTACTTCGATTTTTTGAAGAATTTGAGCAATGATGTCTTCTGGTGTTGAGCCTTCCATCTCTTTTTCTGGAGTAAGAATAATTCTGTGACGAAGTACCGCAGGGGTAAGCTCCTGCACATCTTCTGGCGTTACGAAATCCCTACCTCTGATAGCTGCCAAGGCTTTTGAAGCATTTAATAAGGCCACAGATGCTCGTGGTGAAGCGCCCAAATAGATAAATTTTGAATTACGGGTTTCATGAATAATTTTGGCGATGTATTCTAAAATTTTAATATCAACAATGGATTGTCGTACTTTTTCACGTAAAGCTGTTAATTGTGCAGGCGTCAAAATGCTATTAATCAACTCAACAGGATTGCTGGATGCTGCACTGGAACGAGTATGATTACCTTGGAGGATTTGTACTTCCTCTTGATAAGATGGATAATTGATGATGATTTTAAAGAGAAAACGGTCTAATTGTGCTTCAGGTAAACGGTAAGTTCCTTCTTGCTCAATAGGGTTTTGTGTCGCCATCACTAGGAACGGAAAAGACATCGGATAAGTAGTGCCCGAGTTCGTAATTTGTCGTTCTTCCATTACCTCAAACAAAGCCGCCTGAGTTTTAGCAGGCGAGCGGTTTATTTCATCAATCAAGATAATATTTGAAAAAATAGGGCCTTTTTTGAAATCAAATTCGGCTGTTTTAGGATTAAAAATAGCTGTTCCTAATACATCCGAAGGCATCATATCAGGCGTAAATTGAATACGGCTAAAATCTGTAGAGATTGTTTTTGCCAACAATTTAGCAGTAAGTGTTTTCGCTACGCCAGGAACGCCTTCTAACAAAACATGACCATCAGCAAAGATGGCAGTTAACAATAAATCGATGGTGTTCTGCTGACCGATGATAATTTTCCCTATTTCTGCTCTGATATTGGCTACTGCTTCTTGTAAATCGCTAAGGTCTATTCTTGATTCAAATTCCATATATAGTTGTGATTGAGTGATTGATTTAGTTGTGAGTTAGTGAATTGTGAATGAGTGAGTTGTGATTTAGTGATTGATTTTAGTTTTGAGTTAGTGAATGAGTGATTGTTTTTAATTTTTATTAAGTGATTTGTTCATGGTTTGACTATTAGATTAAAGAGTTATCATTACTTTAATTTACTAACTCACAATTCACAACTAAAGTAACTCACTCATTCACAACTAAAACCAATCACTCAATCACAAATCACTCATTCACTCAATATTCTACGTGTTCTTATAAAATGCTTCAATGTGTTTATTAAAGTCAACCAAATCTTTTTCTTGAACGTGTTCGCTACTTTGCATGGTTGCTACATAATCGAAAAGGTCGTTAATTTCGGCAATGGGTAAATTAGTCTTACGACTTAAATCGTCTTTAAACTCCTGATCTAAAATCGTCGTTTTTAAATGAAATTTATTTCTGATATACGCCAATAAATAAGCTATTTTCTTATCAGAAATGGCCTTATGGTCTTTTTGATTATAATACAATGCACCAATGGTTTCTACAAAACTCAATGAGGTATTTTGAGGTATTTCGATGATAGGAATAATTCGTTGACGGCGTTTGCCTTCAAAAATTAAATAAATTAATAACGAAACTAATGTAATATAATAAGCCCATTTTAGTGCGGGCTGACTAGCAATAAATTTGAATGGAGAACTATCGATATCATCTTCACCTTTAGCATATTTTGATTTTAAAATACTTCTACTGTTTTTGCCAAAACCTACAACGTTTACATATTCATCCCAGTAAACTTGGCGTTCGGGCAAATATGATAATGCCTTAAAGGCGTAGTCTGCATTATTGGCTTTTAACAGATAAAAATTAGAAAAAGCTTTAGGGACAGTGCTTAAATAAAAAGAGCCTTTCCCAAAAGGAATTTTAATGAAATTAGCCTCCCCAGTGTGATTTTTGCCTAAGATAATAGCATTAGTAGCGACAATTTTTGTTAAACTATCTTTCTTATAATTCAACTCAAAGTAGGTATTCACAGATTGGTGATGATAACGGAAGGCTTTAGGAGCTTTAAGCTGAGGATTTACTAAATTAATAGTAACAGAATCTTTGGTAAATGTTTGGCTATAATTTGTTTCAAAATGTAGTGTATCATTTAATCCATAAAAATCCTCAGCAGCAATAAAGGCGTTATTACCTTGATGAACATAGTCTAACAGTTTTTTACGGTTGATAGAATCTACCCTAAAATACTGATATACATAAATATAATTGCTCTTTGTATTGTTTATAGTATTAGCCGCTCCCTTTGCATAAATAGGCACTCTACCATCAGAAATCTTTTGATTTCTGAATACTTCTGGTAGTAATTTATACAATAATTCGCAACCGTAAGGGATTTTATCTTTACTCGAATACGTCTGAGTCCAATCGATAGGTTTTGGCGTGTAGATTTCTACCAAAACGAATCCTAGTACAGTTAAAGAAAGAATTAAGAGGTAAAAACGATGTTTTTTCATACGTACTATTCTGTATCGCTACCATCGTCGGTGATGGTGGTCAGACTAATAATTTTATCGTTTTGAACCATTATTTCCAAGAAAGAATCAGTTGCGCCAAACCTTACACTGACGGTAGTGATCCAGTCTTCCACAGAGTTATCCACATCTCTAAGCTTATATGATTTAGGAAAGCGTTTTTTTACTTTAGCCATATTATCACCTACTTTCAAATCAACCAAATTATCAATTTTAAATTTAGATGTTTTTAATTCAAACCCACTTACTGTTTCGTCCATTACAAAAAAGACATCTTTGCCGTAGAAGTATTCTTCAAAATGATTAGATAGTTGTGCATCTTGAGTTTCTTCTTTTTTTACCGAATCTGGCGACCCTAGTTTATCTAAAATTACGCCATAATTAGCCCCCAACTTAATACCCGACACACTCATTGTATAATAATCTAGGGTATCGTAATCATCGTCGTCATTATACATTTTTTTAGGATGTGATGAAGGCTTGAATGACGACAAAGCTATTAATACCAAAACGGACAAGAGCGTAATTGAACTGAAATATTTCATGTTTTTATGAACGATTTAGATACTTAGCTGTATTAATTAATTTGATTACTAAATTTTAAAAAATCCTCTCGAATTTCAACAAAATGTTCTTCATCAATCGGGAAATCGCCATACCAAGTATACTCAAATTGACGTGTTACCTGATTGAAGCTGGTCTTTAATGTTGATGATTGTAATTCATAAACGTAAGATTGATTGGTTTTATTGATTTGCCAATGAATCAATCCTGCATCACTCAGTTCTTTCAGAGCCTTTAAATAATATAGTCGTACCGCAAGGCGATAATTTTTCTGTGCGACTGCCTCAGAAATGGCTTCGTTAAAATTTATCTGATGAATATTTTCTTCGATGGTTTCGTATGGAATATCATATTTAGATTTCTTTTTAAAAAGCCCATCAAAATTAACACCAATGAGTTTTAAAATGATAAAAACTACAACCGATGCTACAAAGAAATAGGCAACTCCTTTCCAAAAATTAGGATTACCCACACCAGAAAAATTTTTTGAAAACCATTCAAATAATTGGCGTAACAAACGATTCCACCAATTTTCTACATAGTTTACTTGCTCAGTACCATATTGGTAGTCTTTTAGTTTTCTGAAAGCATTTATTTGGCTTTCTTGTGGCTTTCTGACGATTACTTTGGAAGAATCAACAACGACAGCCAGACTATGAAAGGAAGTATACGCTGAAAGCAATATTAAATTTATAAAAATGTGATAATACAATCTAATATTCTTCATCTTCATTTTCAAAAGTTTTCTTCTGACCAATGGCCGAAATCTGTGATTTTAGCGATGTGCCATCTTTGCGTTCTACTAAATTAAAATATTGAAAAGTAAGTGCCACATACGTTAAAGATGAAATCAGTACTCTACCAATGGTAGCAATAATACTTGTAATAATTAAGGGAATATTTTCTGAGGCTCCACCACCAATTTTCAATACTTTCATGATAGTAACAATGACAGAGGGTGCCGAAAATACTAAAGAAAGAAAATAATTGATAATGGCAAAAACCATTATTAAACCAAACGTCGACCACCATTTTTGCTGAATCAAATAATTGGCTCTACCAAAAGCATCCCAAACGCTGATATCTTCAAATGCTACGATTGAAGTATTTAGGATAAAAATAATTCCTAAGTAGATAATAGTGAGCAATGCTAATAAACCAGCCAGAAACATGGCTAAATTAGCAGAAATGCCAGAACCAGCTCCTGAAACAATGAGGCTAATAAAAAAACCAAATACTAATAATACAACTGCCAATGCCAGTGTTACACTTAGAATACTTGATAGAATGGTGAGGTATAATGATTTTACGCGTGCCCAAACCATTTCTATGGTGATTGTCTTGGGGTCATCTGAATGGATGTACTCAATAATAAAAGCATATACAGTACTGGCGACCATAACGCTTGCAAAAAATAAAAAAACCAGTGAAAGGAAATAGTTTGCAGAAAACAGATAAGCTGTATTTCTACCCATTATTTCTCCGAATAGCTCTGCTGGAGAACTATTTTTAGTATCCTGACCGATGTTTCCAACTTCTAGGGCAGCTATTTGAACTAACCCACCAAAAATACCTCCAATAAGCACTAATGGCCCCGTCAGGTATAGTAAAGACAAAAATAAGGTTTTGAAATTGGCAGTAATAAAATTAAAAGTTGCGTTTATTTTATCACTAAAATCTCGTTCCTGTTCAAAGATTATTTTGGGTGTTTTTTTCATTTCTAAATCGATTTAATTGTATAGGGTAAACTACAAAATACCAGATAATAAACAAAGCAGAAGGCAAAATAATCATCAAACTTGGTATCAGTGAAAGATGTTTTCGGGTAAGAAAGCTTTCGATAAATCCTGCTACGATAAACAATGGCACTAAGCCAATAATAATTTTTAAGCCCTGTTTAGCCCCTTTTTTGAAGGATGCAAGTCGGGTAAAAGTTTTGGGGAAAAGAAGACTATTACCCATGACTAAGCCAGCACAACCTGCAATAACAATGGAGGAAATTTCGAGTGTACCATGAAGCCAAATAGTTAATAAAGAAGTTTCTAAAAAACCATGTTGATAACAGAAATACTGAAATACGCCCACCATAATGCCATTGAAAACTAAAAAATAACCAGTACCTATCGAGAACAAAATCCCCATCACAAAGGTGATAAACGATACCTTTATATTGTTGATGGTAATCATAAAAAACATTGTGATTTCATCCTCATTTCCATAAATGGCCAGAGGGTCGCCTTTTTCAATATTTTCTAAAGTCATTTCAACATAGCTATCCCCCAAAATTAGCCTAGCAAAAGAATCATCATAAGCAGCCGAAACAGCCCCTAGCAGTGCTGAAATACTGAAAATGATAAAAGAAAAAAGTAATTGTCGTTGAGAATTATAAAACAAAGTAGGTAATTCTACTTTCCAAAAAGTGATAAAACGGTTTGCCTTTTCTCGTTTATTTGAATAAATTTTACTAAAAAGGGTAGATGTTAATCCATTAAGGTATTGAGTAGTTGGCGAATCTGGATAGAAAGTGCGCGCATACGAAAGGTCGTCAGTCAACTCTACAAACCTTTCAGAAAGGATGTCGGGGTTTACATTGACTGAGTCTTCCTCAAATTCCTGCCATTTATCAAGGTTATGCTTTTTAAATAGGGCTTCCCGCATGGGTTTATAAATAAAATTTATTTGAAATACTTCTCTCTACTAACTTTCTGAAAGTTACAAAACTTTCTGAATGTTGCCATGCTACAAACTTTTTTGCATCAAAAACTTTTCTTATTTTAGGCAAATATATCATATACCTTAGCCCTACAAATTTAAAAATGAGTAAAATACGAATTCAAACCACTCAGAATGTTGCTTTAGATTTCATACCTGCTAGTCTTGGCGACCGCATTGTGGCTCATATCATCGACTGGCTTATCTTCATCGCGTGGGGCATTGTATGCATATTATTGTTTTCAGGCTTAAGTATGTCGTTTGATAATAATGATATTTTAGGCGTTGTGTTTATCGTTTTATTCTTATGGCTACCTCTTATGTTTTATGATTTACTTTTCGAAGTATTCATGAATGGGCAAAGCATAGGCAAAAGAGCGATGAAAATTAGGGTTATCAACCTTGATGGAACTCAACCAACCTTAGGAGCTTATTTGATGCGTTGGCTATTTAGATTAGTTGATACTGTTCTTTTTGGCTCTATCGTAGCACTTATTACCACTGCTGCGAATGGCAAAGGACAAAGAATTGGAGATATAGCCGCAGGAACTGCGGTAGTTAAGTTGAAACAAGCCGTTAGTTTAAAACAACTTCGTCAGGAAAGCTTTAATGATAACTATCAGGTAATGTTTCCTCAGGCTAGTCTTTTATCTGACAATGATATTACAACGTTGAGAGCAGTATTAAGAAAAGGAGAGCACAATCAGGAATTGATAGAAGAAGCTACTGAAAAAGTAAAAGAAGTAATGGCTGTGGAGTCTGATTTAGACAACTTTCAGTTCCTGAAAAAAGTACTTGCAGACCATACCTATTTAAATACTATTGAGGACTAGCCTTTATCCATCTTTCGCTTCTGATAAAAGCTGCTTTCGCTAAAAATACTTTTCTATAACCCAAGGGACTTTGATTGGTAATTTGTTTGAACTGTTTATTAAAGTGAGAAATATTTCCGAAACCACTTTCAAAACATACTTCTGCTACTTGTTTTTCGGTATTGGCTAATAAATTACAGGCATGTTTTATCCGATATTCAGTTACTAAATCAAGGAATGTTTTTTTAGTGATTTTCTTGAAGTACCTACAAAACGCTGTTTCGGTCATGCTGGCTAAATGTGCGGCAGTTTCTAAATGGAGCTCTTGGGTGTAGTTTTCAATCACATAAGCATAAATTTTATTGATTCTGTCTAAGTCAACTGCCGACATTTCAAATTGTTTAGGCTCACTTTCAATCAGCTTTAAATCATTAGAAATGGCTATGGTATTCAATAAATCTAGCAGACCGAGCATTCTTTGAAAAGGAGGGACATTCAATAGAAAAACCATTTCCTTCGCAATGCGGTCTCTTGTTTTTCCTGTAATCTGAATACCTTGTTTGGCTTTTTCTAGCAATATTCTGATGGGTTCTGTCTCTTGGTTTTTAAAAAACATATCGCCCCACACTTCCTCCTTAAACTGTACTACTATTGCCTGTGAAGAGCCTTCTATGCCAATACCTTCATTTTTCCAACAATGAGGAATATTTGGACCCAGTAAAATCAAGTCACCCGACTGAAAATCAGCTACATTTGTTCCTACAAAGCGTTTTCCTTCACTTTTTTCAATCAGCGTCAGTTCAAATTCTGGATGAAAATGAAAAGGAGCATCAAAATAAGAATAACTAATTTGTTTAAAAAAAATCGAGCTGTTCGATGAATCTCTCAACTGTTCTAAAGACGCCTTCATTTATTGTAATTTTATCGAATTGATTGAAAACCAAAGTTTTAAGGTAAAAATGCACATATTTTACTAAAAAACCATAAAAAATCAATCAAATTGATAAATGATTAATGCTTCGGACATCCACAGTCTTTTTTCTTGAACAAACCCCAAAGAAAACCTTTTTTACGACGGCGTTTTGTTTTAAAAGCAGCGTCTGACTTGCTTTCCGAAATACTTGTTTTTACAGCATTGCTAGCAAAGGCTTCACTCTCAACTTGTACACAAGACAGGAGAACGGTAAAAAGAATCAATTTTTTCATAAATCCTTTATGATTTAATGGAGTTTAAACTTACTATATTTCAACGAAAAAGCCATAACAATCTGTATGTTGCTATGGCTTTTTACTATTTCAACCGTAAATTTAATATTGCGGTACTAAAAATAGAGGATTAAAAAATCTGATATTTTAAGGATGGGATATTTACCCGCAGATTTTCAGAGATTTTAAACTGCAGATTAACGCTGAAATATAGCCAAATCTAAAACGCTCATAGCTCATAGCTCACTGCTCATAGCCTTATTTCAACTTCCCTTTCAAATAATTAATCGCTAGTGAATAAGCTTCTTCTGAGGCTTCTCTATCAAATTTAGGATTTGACGGATTCGCAAAAGCGTGTTCTGCATCAAAAGATTTTACTTTGATAGCTTTGCCAGCAGTAGCCATATCTTTTTCAAATTGCTCCACTACAGCTTTTGAAATCCATTGCTCTCTGCCTGCAAAAAGACCAAGTACATCACATTGCAATGTTTTTAATTTTTCTACATTTTTTTCAGGCATGCCATAATACATTACACAGCCCACTGCTTGTTTGCCTTCGATGATAGCAGATTGTAGCGATAAGCCACCGCCAAAACACCAGCCTACCGAAGCAATTTTAGCTTTTGGTCCTACAAAGGCCAAAGCACCTTTCATGATAGATTGTAAACGCGCAGGGTCAGCACCTGCCATCAAAGCACCTGCATCTTTAGGGTCAGTCGCTATTTTGCCATCGTACATATCAATTGCAATAACAGTTACATCTTTCAAATCGCCATAAAACACTTCAGCTTGTTTTTTGATATAATCGTTCAAACCCCACCACTCTTGATATACAAATAAATACTTGTTTGAAGGTTTAACAGCTTTAATTATATAAGCATTAGCCGTTTTGCCATCTGGCGTTTTGAATTCAATCATTTTACCACCAACCATACTTACGTGTGTATAAGGAAGAGGCGAAAGGTGAGCAGCCTGAAATTCTTTTGTAGATGCCATCAATTGCATGTCATCTTTAGCCAAAGAGCAACAACTCTGAGAGAAACCCATATAGGTTAGCATCGATAATGCCAATGTAAAGAATAGTTTTTTCATTGAAATAGATACCTCCAATCCCCGACGGAGTATTTGTTTTGGTTTAACCAGTTCATCATTGGGGGAAAATCAATCATGAACAATTACAATATCTACTTAACGGATAAAAAGAGAAGATGGTTTAGGCTTAATGATAATTTTAAATGAGAGAAAGACTTTGAATGACCCTGAAATATAAATTTTAACTTAACAGCTGTTTATTTACGAGGAGTAAATACCAAAATAGTATATGTAAAAGTTGTACTTGTTTTATCTATTGGATTATCAGGAGTATCTGAATTTTCAGATAAATTAGGTTCTTCCTTGATAAATTTCACATTAAACATTACTTTATATTTTTTTGTATAGAAAATAGCACTTTTTGCTTCGCTACGCATCATCATTTTATTTACTTCATCGCTATTTTTTTTGTTATAATTCAATTTAGCAATCTTTAAATCCATTTCACTGGGTATAATCTCCTCTTTTTCAATTACTAAAGGATCTAGAAATATACTTGCACCATTTATTGCCTGAGGGTCGCTCTCAGGAAGTAAGCCTTTTAAGATATAAACAATTGAATTTGATTCTTTATATACTACTTCTTTAGAAGTAATATTCTCAAAACCTTTTTCTTTACCATTATCAAATGGTTTCCAATCTACATTTATTTTATCTAACAATTCTGGTTTGATACTGCTATCGGGTAATTTGAACATTTTGTCAAAATCAATGGCAGCCAAATTTCTGCCTAAAACTTTTTTATATTTACGGAGGTTTTCTTGTCCTAATAAGACTTTTATCATTTTAGGAGCAGGCTTATAATATATTATTTCAATCTCTTTATCTAAATAAGCTTCATTATATTGCTCGGCTGTAATTTGCTGATCTACACTTAATTCTTCTCCATTTTTAAGTTTGTAGTCAACGGTGATTTCATAAGAATTACTCTTACTCTCTTCTTTTACAAGACCTAAATACTTTTCTTTTGTCGTAGTTGTGATAGTTTGTCCTCCATTAGTAATAAGAGCTTTTACAATTATTCCTTCTTTTTCAAAAGCTGAATCTTCTCGCTTATTATTAATAAAATCAATAAACCATATTCCCCCAACAATAGAAATCACACCAATTATTAGTTTTGCGATTGCCGCTCTATTTTTTCTTTCGTTAATCTCATCGAAGTTATTACTATATCTATAGTCATCATCTACTGGGAATTGATAGTGATAAGCCAATAAAGTAGAAAGCATAAAAACAAGACCCCCAAATAGAGCAATAGCACCACTGTTATGATAGACCACTTCAATAGGCAAGAAAGAAGGTAAGATGATGGAAGTTAATGCGATGCCAAATAGAATACGTGTAGTTTTTGTGGTTACCATTGGATATGCTTTTTGATTTAATAGTTTTGTCTATTTTAATGCTCATTAAATAGACCTTCGGATGGTTATAGTCTTAGTACAAATCTAATGTATAGAAAATCTAAAAACGAGAACAATAAAAATTACCTTAGTTCCCCATTTATCTTCAATTTTGTATTAGGTAATAATTTTCTAATTCTTTGCTCTTCTTCTGAGGATATTTGTCCTTTTAGCTCAAGGTTATCAATAGTGATTTTGGCTAATTCATCAGGGATATGCACTTTATTCAAAAATGATAAATGTAAATAGTCTATTTTCTGTAATGAATAAATATCATTTGGAATGGTTTCGATATTACTGATTGATAAATCGTCGATGTCTTTTTGATATCTAAACTCAGATTTCTTTGGGTCGAAAGTGTTTTTATTATTGATAGCCCAAGCAATTTCGGGCTTTAACGTATAATCGTCTTTGTTTTGAGATAAGCCAACAAAACCACCCCAAAACTCCATTTTATAACTCTTTTTGTGTTGAACATCTTCTAATACAAAAGGCACTTTCACCAATTCAGATGCCAAATCGTTGATTTTAGCAATCGGCTTTAGGTCTCTCTTTTTACCTTCTTTGGTATATGGGAAAAACTTAACAATCCATCCATCAATGGTTGTAGGCGAGCCATACTTTTTTTCAGTATGGGCTTTTACCATATTCATCCAGAAGTCTTTTTTGAAATTCCCTTTTTTAGTTTCAATGATTTGCTTTAATACAGGTTCTAGTTCTGATGTCCACCAAGTTAGATTGTATTTAGCGATATATTTCGTCTTATCAAGCACTTTTTGCCAATCTTCAACTGTTCCTTCAATGGTAATTTTCGGGATACCACAACCTATCAAGACTACTTTATAATTAAAGTATTCTTTAACGGTTTCCATCACTGTAATTTCACTAACAATTCTAGTTGTTGGGGTAGTAGTAGTAAAGTCTGCTGTGAGTACACTGGTTAGTTTGTTGCCAGTATAATCATTAATTTGACTAGTGAATTGTGGAAAAACAGCTTCCCAGTTACTATTAGGATTTCCGATTTGAATATCGTTTGAAATAATATTAAGATTTTTCTTGTTCTTGAAACCTATAATATCTTTTCTGAATGCCTCTGAATTGTTAGAGATGTGTCTGGCAAAACCTTGGCTAATAAGTAGCCACATAATATCTGGTGAAATCACAAAAGGTCTATGCTCTTTATAAGCCGTTAAAATCCCTGTCAAGAAAGGATGTTCTCCATAGGTAACTATACTATCTGGAAGCTGTGAATTCTTTTCAATGTCTGCTTTTAGAAATTTAAAAACATCTTTTGAAGAGGTTTGGTACAGAAATTTCTCAGGTTTGGTAAGCGTTTCAATCTCAAAAGTATTCTGTGTTTGGCAAAACGACGTGAAGCTAGCTAACGCTAAGACGGTGGTGATTAGTTTTTTCATGTGTTAAATAAAACGATACGATAGAGGATAGTAAACTATAATTTATACAAGTTTAATGGTTTGTCGTTAATTTAACGATATTATATTTGCTTTTAAATAAAAAGCTAAATATTTAACTGATACTACCAGTAGGTATAGCGTCTTTTAAAAAAGTGTTTAAAGGATTTTTTCTAGTTTTAAAATTGTTTTACATTTGACTATAAAACGATTAGAAAACATGCAGACAATTTCTAAAATGAATCAGATGCAATTACATCTGTTACAGTTTTTTGCAGAACAGGATATTAGTTCTGAAGAAGCAGAGGAATTACAAAAAATCATGGCCCAATATTATTTTGATAAAGCTGAACAAGAGCTAGAAAGAGTAATGTATGAAAAAAATATTACTCAATCTGATATAGAAGATTTGGCTAATCAACACCTACGTATTCCTTACAATAAGTAATGAGAATTTTAATTGATATAAATTGTTTGTTGATGATTACACCAAAGTCGTCTAAGTATCATCGGCTTTTTAATGCTATTCAATCTGGAGAAATTGAATTAGCTGTTTCTACGGAAATCTTGGCAGAATATGAAGAAATAATAGGTAACTTTTATTCTCCAAATTATGCTGAATTGATTCTAAAAGGCTTAATCAATCTACCAAATGTGATAAAAATTAATCCTATTTATTATCAATGGGGATTAATCACAGTGGATGTAGACGATAATAAATTTGTGGATGTTTGCATAGCATCAAATGCAGATTTGATTGTTACCTACTATAAACATTTTAAGGAATTATCAAAGATTCCATTTCCGAAGGTTAATTACTGTAATTTAGAGGAATTATTTAGTGAATATATGAGAAATTAATAATACATGAGTTATCTCATTGAGAAATAAAAAAAGGGCAACCTAAGCCACCCTTTACACTGATAATATCTAAAAATCTCTTAGTTAGTTTTCAACAATTCCACTTCAAATATCAAAGTTGCTCCTCCTGGAATATCTCTGCCTGCTCCACGTTCGCCATAGGCTAAATGATGAGGTAAAAAGAATTTATATTTACTGCCAGTAGGCATTAATTGTAAACCTTCTGTCCAGCCTGTAATTACTTGGTTTAAGCCAAAGCTGATAGGCTCGTTACGCAAAACACTGCTATCAAATACTTTTCCATCGATAGTTGTACCATGATAATGCGTCAATACTTTACTTCTTGGTCCGCTTGGTTTTGGACCATCACCTTGTACTAATATTTCGTATTGTAAACCACTTTCAGTTTCAATAACTTCTGGTCTTTTTCTATTTTCTGCCAAGAATACTTGTCCTTTGGCAATTTCGTTCGCTAAGATTTCACTCATGTGTGCTTGTCGAGTATCTGAAAAACTCATTGTTTTTGATTGTTTAATGTATATTATTTTTTGTATTGAAACGTTTTTTGAATCCTATTTGGTTCAAATTTAATGGTGATTGAGTGAATTGTGAATCAGTGATTATATTTATTCAATCTTGGTATAAAAGCTTTACCCGCTGATTTCGGAGATTTAATCCGCTGATTTTCGCCGATACTTTTCAGATAATATCTCCACTATCTGCGGAATTTTTCTGCGATAATCTGCGGGTAAAAGTAAATAATTTCAAAGATTCCCAAACCGACAGCTTTATTCCACCACTGTAACACCACCTCTTAAATCCTGTTTGGTACAAATTTAATTGTGAATGAGTGATTATATTTCTTCAATCTTTGCAGGAAAATTCACCCGCTGATTTCGGAGATTTAATCCGCTGATTTTCGCCGATACTTTTCGGATAATATCTCCACTATCTGCGGAATTTTTCTGCGATAATCTGCGGGTAAAAGTAAATACTATCAAATATTCCCAAACCGACAGCTTTATTCCACCACTGCAACGCCACCACCAGAATAACTTCTATATTCACCACGATACATGGCATCGGCTGAAACAGGTCCCATTTGGAATTTACCTTTTGAAACTGCCCTTACCAAATAATAGAAAGTTTGTGGTTTGTCAGCTACCGTAGTAAAGAAATTTATTCTATCATCTCTAATGTCAAAATGCTCTGGCGTACTTTGGTCTTTTATCCAAGTCAACTCTCGGTCGGCATTCAATCTTGGGTTTTCAATTTCCAACCCTGCTGGTAACATATCCGTCACTACAACGTTATCCACATTCAGTCCATTCATTGTGGATAACGTAATTTTAACCACAATCAACTGATTTTGTTTGAACTTTGCTTCACCCAAAGGCTGTCCTGAACGACTATAAAATTGCTTTCTAACCTTCAAGACATTGTCAATCTCCTCATATTTTCCTGACGCACTTAATCCTTCAGCTTGGGCAAAGTAATACAAACTACCTTTGCCTTGGGTACGGATAATAGATTGATTAGCGATATTTTTTATCAACAAATCCTTACTAGCAAAATTACCAACTATTTTTCCATTACTCGTCAACGAAGCTGTAATGTTACTAGCATTGGCTTTTTTCGCTAATTTACCCAAAGCTAAAAAGGCAAAAGATTGCTCTTGCGTACTTAGCCAACGTTCTTGCTTTAATACCATTGAGAGCTGTCTTGCCAATGTCGGAATTTGAATATTATTCGGGTCAGTATCAATCAATGTATTTAAAACCAAAGCCTGATTACGAATTGGTGAGCTAAAACTTCCGCCAGATTGTTTTTCTGTTTGTTCAAAAATGTAACTTTTTGGCAGAATAGTCGAATAGCTTCTTACATCGCCTATCAGACTATAAGCGGAGGCCAATAAGTACTTTTCGTCGATGGTCAGAACACTTGGATTTGCCTTGTAATAGTTCATCACCGAGCGATTAGGCTTCCCAGCCAAAGCCAATACGTATAAGCTATAAATGGTTTCTCTGCTAGCAATCACCTTTGTCGTATTACCACCATTCTGATAGATGTATTCATAATCAGTTTTCTTCGTGTTTGATTGGTTATTTAGGTATTCAATCAATTTGCCCAACGTAGCATTACTTACTTCAAAATCATTCTTTTGTGCCTCTAATAAGAAGTGCATCGCAAAGGCTGAACCCCACCAAGACTCGCGGTCGCCACCTTGCCAGTACGACATACCACCGCTAGGCAATTGCATCGTTTCTAGTTTTCTAATGGCCGCTTCTACATTATAGCGTGGGTTCAACTGATTATCCCCTGTTTTTAAATAAGGCTTTTTACCTGATTGAATCTGTTTTACCAAGTCTGCAAAATACAATTGTGGAAAAGCCGAAGCCGTTGTTTGTTCTACGCAACCAAAAGGATAATCCAACAGGTTTTGAAACTGATTGGTAAACTGTACCATTGGCGATTTACTAAGTGTAATTTCCGTGCTTAGGCTATTTGGTAAATAGTCATTATCTAAGCTTACCGTAGCTGTTCCTCCACCATTGACTACCCCTGAAACAGCAGTTTTCATCAAAGAAGTACTTGGGCGGATGGTTAAATCTATTTTCTCTGTAAACTTTTCTTTCAAGCCATTTACCGTAACATTTACTACGGCATTGCCCATCATCGCTCCCGCTTTCACAGTGAAATAAGCCCGACCTTCTTTTTCTGCTGGAATCACTAAGTTCTGTACTTTGCTTCCTACTACACTTAACCCACCCGACAAAGTAACAGAGGTACTTACCGAAGCATTTTGTTTAGTAGTATTGGTGACATTTACGGGTACTTGGATTTCATCATTAGGCGACACAAATCTTGGCAAAGCCGTGCTTACTACCAGTGGGTCGGCTACTTTCATGTTTTTAGTAGCAGAACCGAACGCTTCGTCTTTATAGCCAATCGCCATAATTCGCAAATCGCCAGAGAACTGTGGAATATCAAATTCAAAAGTAGTTTCTCCGCTAAAGCCAGTTTTCACAATACCAGACCATATTGCTACCAATTTTACCCGACCGTTGATTAATGGATTGACTCTTTTTTCTAAATCATACCCATCACCACCGACAGATGAGCTTCCTGCAATGGATAATTCTGGAAATAAAAACGGATACAAATCAAAGCTATTTACTTCTAAAGCCTGTTTTTGGTAAAAATGATTGTAAGGGTCAGGTGTTTTAAAGTTCTTCAACTGCAAAATACCTTCGTCTACTACCGCAATCGTTACCTCCGTATTGGCTTTGGTTTTAATGGTTACTTTCTGTTTGGTTTTAGAACGAGACTTTTCCACAGCTACAATCTCAATCGGTAATTGATTGTCGGTATCTTCTACCATTACAGGAGCATAACCATGTGCTACCGTAAGAGGTAGGTTAGAATTATCTAAGGGACGAATCAGCGTAGCGGAAACATATACGTTAGGCAAATGTTCTTTGCGAATAGCAAAACTTAATTCAGCTGATTTTTTATCGGTTTCAATCACAAAGTTTTCTAGCACGTGGTTTCGTTCAACCGTAACAATCAATTTACCCGCAAAAGGTGTTTTAAAAAGTACCTTAGCTTGGTCGCCGACATTGTACTTCTCTTTGTCGAACTCCATCACAACCTGTCCTTCGTTATTTACTTCAAAAGAACTGTTTTCTGTAGAGCCAAATCCATACGCATAGAAGCTTTGTGCCGTCCAAGATTTTGCTCCTTCGCTATGTACCCTTACTTCATATTCGCCCGAAACGGGTGGGGCATAAGCAATAGTTGTTTTGCCATTGTCGAACGCTAAAGCTCTTGAATATACCACCTTTGTCTGCTTTTTAGACGAGTATTTTAAGGTATTATCAGCATTTTTCTGAATAACAGTTTGGTATTCAAAACGCACAATTTCTATTTTACCTTTTGCTGTAGTAGGTTTTCCGTCTTTGTTCAAAGCTACTAACGGAATTTGTACAGGAACATTGGTGCTTACATAGGTATCGGGCATTCCAATACCATAAAAAACAGCTTGTGTAAAGACATCTAATTTCTTCAAGCGATTTACGGGGCGACCTGTTTCATCAAAAACAGTTACAAATGTTTTAGACTCCAATACACCCATATTGCTATAAGTAACAGGAATTTGAAAGTTTTCGTTAGCCATACCCCTAGCGTCGGTCACACCTTCACGAGTTATGTCCTCGAAATTGGTATTGTCTTGAATATCGAATACATAATCTTTAAAGGCTTTTGCCTCAAAGCGTTTTCTTTTCAGCTTAAACTGCATTTCATAATTTCTATCCGAAGCAGGCGGTCCAAATAAATTCAACGCAGTAGCTGAAATTTGGATGGTTTCACCATTACGATAGAATTCCTTGGCAGACTTCACATCAACCTTGATTCTATCAGGCATAAATTCTTCGATAGAAATATTGCGGGAAGCCAATAATACATCATTGGCATTCATTACTTCTAGCACATAAGTACCCGTAATGGCGGAGGTGCTAGTTGGTATGGATAACTCAACCGCTCCCTGACTATTTGTTTGTTTTTTAAAGGTTTTATATTCTCGACCATTAGGAAGGAGTAACCTAATTTTTACAGGAATTTCTCCAACAGATTCCCAATTTTGTTTACGAATAATGGTATTCATATTGATGGTTTCCCCCGGGCGATAAATATCACGGTCGCCATATATAAAGGCCTCAAAGCCAGAAACGTTATCACGTTTGCCTTCTACATCAAAACGAGAGGTCTCTACTTCCGAACCATCCATTAATAAATAATTAAAATCGTCTGCGGTATGGGCAGAAATCATCGCTACTTTAAAACCTGAAGCCTTTAAATCTTTGAAAGTGACAATGCCTTTTGAGTCAGTTTTAGCAGTTTGAATCGTTTGATTATTGCTCGAAATCAACTTGATTTCTACATCACGCATGGGCTCAGCCGTTTTGATAGCATTGGCAAATACTACCACTTCATTTTCAGAAGTTTTCATGATTAAACCAATGTCCGAAATACTGACAAGCTTAGTAGCATTGTTATAATATTCATCATTAGAATTAAGATTTACTAAATAAATCCCCTTGATATTATTTTGCTCAGGCAAGGATAAATTCAACGCACTGACACCTTTTACTTTGGCAAGATTAGAGGTCTCTATGGTCTTGTTAACAATTACATCAGAATATTGACCTGATTCATCCATGTCGTACATATATGACCCTGCTTTATATTCGCCTGTTTCTTCGTTATAATCCTGATAGTTTTGGTAACGACCATACTTCATAAAATGCAAAATGTTATTTTCATAAACCTTTGCAATCCTTACGTTTACTTTGGGGGTATTTACGATGTTTACGGCTATATTTTTATTTCCTTTTGAGGATAAATAAATGGCTTTTGAATTGGTAAAGCCTATTGAAGCAGGCATTTTACCAAAGTACAAATCTTTAGTATATTCATCCGATAAACTAGCACCAAGAATACCTTTGATGGTTTGTTTAATGGTCAGTACATAATTATCACTTTCATTAAAATCACCACGGATGATAAACCCATTTTCTATTGTTTCGACCTTGGTACTTAGGGTTGGATTATTCTTTTCTGGGGCTTTTACAGTAGTTTGCGTTTCGATAGGATTACCCGTAGAGTCGTACTCAATAACGGCTTCCTCCACTGCTACTTGTTGTTTTTCACCGCCATCAGTTTCGATAGAATACAGCTCTTGCAGATGCTCCGCTGATACACTTTGGTTAGTGATTACTTTTACATAACCTTGATTATTCTCAAAACCATGTTGAATATCGATAATTTCTAATGTTTTTAAGTCGGGTAAAGTAGTTTCCAAACTCAATACTTCAGCAGTTTCAAAGGTAGAATTTGGCATTGAAAGCCCTTTGTCAATCGTCACTTTAAAAGACTTTCCGCTGGCTTCTGCTTGATTTTTTAATTTTACTAAAACACTTGCAATAGCTCCAGACTGGGTAATTTGAAAATCTTGATTTTTATCATTCTCATCCGTCACCGTCAATGATTTTGCTAATTCTTGAGGGTTCACGGGGTAGTTGAAATTTACTTTCAACATCGCCGTTGGCTGACCATCCTCTCTTGATTTTGTCCAAAACGACTCTACATTTTCTATTTTTAAATAAGGCGTATGAAACTTTATTTTATCTGCATCTAGCCCTAAATCTTTCTCAGCTTTGGCTAAAATACCTTTGCTCACCACAGCCGAATAATCGGTTGCAGCTTCAAAACCTACAGCAGGCGAAAATACCAATTCGTTAGTGGCAGTCCACTTAAATTTTCCTTCCACTTTTGGTGAAAACTCAATCAGTGGTTCAGAAGACCAAGTATTTAAATCAGCTTCTTTGACTAAATCTTTACTAAATGTAAAAACAAGGTTTTGGGTAAGTTGTACTTCATCTTCAAAATTCAGGCTTTGTATCGTAACATCGCCAAATTTTGAACAAGAGAGTAAGAAAAAAAAGCTAAGAAAAAGGAAGTAGATGCCCGATGTTGGGCGATTGAAAGAGGTTTTCATAGAGCGTCGAGCCGATTTAGAAAATCGTAAAACAGAATTAAATGGGTTTGTGAAAATCTGAGAGAAGTTCAGCAAAGTTTAATTGATTATCAATTTTTTACCAATAAATCTTCGGAGAAAATTAGTAAACGGCTGAATGCTGTGGATAATTATATCTTATATCCTATAAGTTTTTAATAGATGGTCTTAAATGTTTGGATTTTAGAGAGGGTTTGAGATGAAAAATGCAGGTAAAAGTTTTGAAAGAATCTTTTTAATTGTCATTTTTGATAAAGGAATGATTATTAAACAAGCGATAAACCATATAAAATAAATATTTAGGTTTAATCCTTAAAATAACGTTATTATGTATGCAGCCATCAATGGAGTTTTTGAAAACGGCCAATTGACCTTACAAGAGGCTCCTCCAACCAAAAAGAAAACAAGAGTTTTAGTGATGTTTTTGGAAGAAATAGAAACAACTAAAGGTGAAGAAGTAATTAAGAAAAAGGGTATTAAACTTGGTAGCTTAGCAAGCAAAGGCTATTCTATTCCAGATGATTTTAATGCGCCCTTAGATGATTTAAAAGATTATATGTAATGGAACAATATTTGTAATATCGGTAGAAAATTTAAATAAATGCTAAACACAGTTTCGTAGGAATGGAATATAAAGTTGATACGGAACTTGAGAATCAATCGCTATTTTATGTGCTACCGATATGTAATCACTACAGGATGGGTTAGTATGGTATTTTATTGAAAACTTCTTCTGATAATTGATAATAGTAAAAGCGTTTATCATCAACAGAAGGAGTTCTAATTATAGCCTCTTTTACATGATAAAGAGTGATAAGCTTCTGATTAAATTGCTTGATAAATTCGTTTCTGATTTTTCTTTGATTTTCGGGTAATTTATCCTCTATAACTAATAATTCATTCATTAGGTTACTGTCAACACCAGTCGTAGTAAAATGTTCTTTTAATACTTTTAAAACTATTTTTTCTTGCTCAGTGAAGCTACTTATATTTTTATCTATTGGTTGAGTCGTTGAAAAATTCACAGTCTTTCTCTTTTTCCACATCCCAAAACTTATCAATAGTACCAGCATAGAAACAAAAACAAATATCCAAAAGCCATGAAAGTTTCCATAAAGTTTTCCATCTGCAATTGACTCTTTTTCTAAAGTATTAATAGCAATTTTATGTCGAACATTAGCCATTTTGGCAAAGTTACTTTCATTTAAGAAATAAAGTGTGTCATGCCAACTATACATTGAAAATGGGTCTTCTTCTATTGTTTTAGCAATTTGTGACCCCAATATTTTTTGATGGTCTTGCCATAATAAAACCCTATTTTCAACGGGATTAATCAACAATAATTTTAGCATCGCATCTTCTTTGTATTCTAGCAAGAAATATTTACCCGTCCAGATAATAGGTGTTTTGTCATTCGGAATAAGTAATTCTGAAATTTTCGGATGGGTAACTTTACCTAAAGTTATCCACTCTTTTTTGCTGAAAGAATATTGAAAAGCTTCTTTCTCATATTCACTTCTTCCATGATTTTTTGAATCTCTGTGTAGGCTATTATAAGCAGAAAAGAAATAGTCTTGATTTGCGATATAGGCATTTAAACCATGATTAATGGCTACTGGAGCAGGATTTTCGGGATATAAGCTTTCCCATTCGGCACTGGCTTTTTTAAAATAGGTTTGAATATTATTGGTTTGCCAAAAGCCATAACCCCCAAAGCTATACAGGCTATCTTTTCGAAGAAAACGAGTACTCAAACAATTATATCCTCGGAAAAATGTATTGTCTAGCCTTTTTAAGGATAAATTTTTGAAATCAAAATGATACACTTGATTGGTACAATCAATCAAAAGATAGCGTTCTGTCTTTTTGTCAGGAATTTCAATACTGATAACCCTTGCATTAGTTGGGAAGTCGGTTATGTTAATACCTGTAAATATAATTTCAGCAATATCTTGCCACTGTCCTATCGCTTTTTCCTGTTGTAAAAGCTTCTTTTCAATATCAATTCTATATAGCCGACCATCGGGATAATCTGCCCAAACCAAATATATACCCCAAGAATTTATTGACAAAAAACATCCAAAAGCAATTAGTGTAAAACGATATAGAAAAGTTTTGGACATGGCATAAACAGGTTGAAGACTACCAAAAATATGTGAAAAATACGTGAATAACGCAATTCACACAATAAATTTTGATAATGCCTAAAATTATAAATTGGTTTGGGAAGTTTTTTCATATTTATATAAAAGGGAAAGCGGAAAACCTTGTAGAGTACGCAGAAATATTTAAATCATTAAAGGAATGAATAATCTAATTCTAGTGAATGAAAATGGAGAACAAAGGAAAGCAAATTTTCAAGTTTTAATTGAAAATGACGAATTGAAAATTACGCAAATTGTCTTTATTCAGAGTTTCGAAAAAGACACGGATAAATTTCATTTTGAGAAATACAATGGAGATTTTGACATAAAAGCCATTGAATATCTTGATACAATTGTTGGACACAAAGGTTTTGGAGCTTACAAAGAAGTTAGAAATAATGGATTTGAATGGATTTTAATTGAATATAAAAGTAGTATTTGAGTACAATACTAAATCAACTATTCAATATTTAAGGGTATTTTATTTGAGCTATTGTAAATTTAATAATAATCTATATTTATAATAAAGGGGGGACAGACTAGCTGAACCTTAATAAGGTGATTAATCTAGAAAATTTGACTATTGAAGAGAGAGGCATAATATTGGAGAATCATATAACAACGGAAATAATTGTAAATACAAAAGTATTAGGGTTTGATAATGAAGATATAATATCAAGTATTGATGATGTTAATAATTATTTTGAACTACCTCCTCCAGTAATAAATGAGGAAATTTTAGCTCTAGTATTGTCTATCCCAATAGAAGAAATAAGGCTATTCTTTCGTACTTACTTCGAAGGAGGTAAAGTCCTCTACAAAAAACATATTAATGATACTTATATTGTTAAATTATTTTTTAAAAATAATGATAAATGAAAACTCGAAAGTTGCTTTCCCTTATTCTTGTTTTTGAAACAAATTGCTTCTTTAATATAATTATACTAACTAACTATTACTTTACATTTAATTACAAATAAACCAGATGAGTAAATCGAGTAAAAAAATAAGTCAATATAAAGATTTTCAAATTACTGAGATGGATGAAATACTTTCTCCATTTAGTGAATTTTCATCTTATTCTTTAACAAAGAGAGATAATCTTCAACAAATAGAAACTTTATACAGACTTTTACCAGAAGGATATGTATCAAAACGGAGAAATGAAATTGAGTCTATTGACTTTATTTATTCAGGTAGTTCTTCCCATAAGTTGTTATTAACTCTTATGGTTGGACGAAATGACGCTTTTAAAAGTAAAGAGTGTTTTGATATAGACGTTTTTAATATTGCTCCTTATTCTAGCCTACAGGATATTGAACTATATTTTGGTAAACAATGGCATCATTTTAAAGATATACATCAAATGAGAGTTTCATTTGATGTATATCCTACTATAATAGGAAATGAGATTGAAAGAAAAAACATGACTTATCGTAATGTATTATCTGGAAGTACTGGATCTTATAATATGGAAGAATATAGAACTGTAAAAAAAGATTTTTTTGACATTCATAGAAATTGTATTGAATCAATACTGAGAAAAAGTCAAAATTCAGTAAATGAGCAAACAAAATGGATATTGAAAAATGATAATCTATAACTCAAATAGAATGTTTTCTTTCTTATCAGGCGACTTATTCCCTTACTTAGGAAAATAAAAACGTTTAAGTTTTAAAATGCCTAAACAAAAAAAGAGATTACCCCAACGGAATAATCTCTTATAGTTAAATAATTTAAAGGTTAAAAATTAGTTTACTTTCCAAGTTGGAACTTTTGCTTTTTTTGCAATTCTGTATGAATATCCTAGGCTGATTGAGTAGTCTGCAAAGGCTGCATCTCCTTGTACATGAACATATTTTGTAGGATCAGTGATTTTAGAGTTTTGTAAATTCTGATCAGCAATATCCGCGGCACTTTGAATACGGTTTTTGATAAAGTTGTAAGGAACAAACAAACTAAAAGTATGCTGACCTTTACGGTAAGTAACACCTGGCTCTATTGCCACTACATACCCCGGACGACGGTACGCTACTTGTCCTCCAAAAGCATCATAAGCAGGAATACCTTCAAATCTACCAGCTAAAGAAAAGGCAAAGTTTTGGTGTTTACCAACTGCGGACATAAATCCAGCACGAGCAAAATATTGGTCTGGCGAAGCATAAACATTGTAGCCTTCTAAACCAGCTTTTGGTGCAGATTTGAAAGAACCGTTAGATTCTTGTGGACTGAATAAGTAATAAGCATTTGCAAAACCATAGATATTTCTGTGAATTTGTCTGAATCCTTGGAATTCAAGAGAAAAACCTACTCCTCCATCACCAGGTTGGATTGCTTGGTCCATTACTGCACTCTTTTTGGTGCCATCAGTTTGCAAAGCGTCATCAGTGGCAGTATAACTTCCTGTAGCTAGTTTAATACCTGCACCAATCATGATATTTCCTTTATGAGCATTTTCTGGTTTGATTAACCAATAATTTGCACCGAAACGGATGTCAGCCAAACCACCAGCACTTACGCTGTAGCGAGTCAACTTTTTACTTGCCGCATCAGCAGTCAATGTTAAAGTCTGTGAACGTTCAGAGTTTACAAAAGGAAGAGTAGCGTTTAACTGTAATCTGCTAGAAAGTCCATAAGAAACATTGAAGTCAACAGCATGTTGATAAATATTAACTGCGTTACCTAGTGTTTCACGTTGAGGTTGTTCTTCCGTGCCAACAAAGTGGCGCCAAGAGTGGAAATAACGATAATTTGCCCCAACTTGAAACTCTCCTTTTGCAAGGTTGTACGAAGAAGAAGCAGACATAGCATTGATACCGCCCATCTGACGTACAGCTACACAACCTTGTGCATTAGCTTGTTCGTGAATGAACAAAGCAGAACTAGCAATCGCTAGAGAAAGTAAAGTTTTTTTCATAATGTTTGTTTTTTGGATAAAATAGAAGAATGTTATTATTCAGTTGTGAATTGTGAGTTAGTGAATTGTCTGTTTCAAAAGAATCAATACGCTGAATAAGCGTATATTGTATAAGTTATTCATCCACAATTCACTAACTCACAACTCATCATTAATTTCCGCCGTCTGTTTTTCCACGGGCTACAGCATAGTCACCAATTTTCTTTCCGCAAGCCAAGCCTACCTCGCTATCGAAACGATAGTGAATAGCACCATAAATTCTTGATTCTGATGCTTCTTTTGCCATTGCCTCTAAACTGCTTTGTTGATTAGGGAATATATAAGAAAGCACCGTAACTGCTGCTGCCGAGAAGGTGGCATGACCTGAAGTAAAACTAGGGAAGTTGGGTGTTCCTGTCGCTGTTTTTATACTTGGGTCAACTTGGTTTGGTCTTGGATAGAAATAATAATATTTAGTATCCCAGCAACAAACACCTGCATCGTGGATAGCAGTATTCATTAAAGCCAATGTTCTTGCCATTCTGATTTCGGAAAAACTAGCATCTCTCAATAAATCTAATGCTATCTGATTCCAGTGTCCTGGAGGTGTAGATGTTCCTAGTCCATCAGCCCAGAACTGTACAATTGACCATTGTTTACGGGTAATGTTTTCTGAGTAATGTTTTACTTCTGCTAAATCTTTCTTGAAAGCATCAGAATCTAATGCTGGAGGAGCGGCAGGACGAATAGCATCACGCGTAGCTTTATCAAAATTCCAAGTTTTTACTTCTCCAAATTTCATTAACATACCCGGACGAGCAGGAATATCTAAACTTTTCCAAGCTGTTTTAAGCCCTCTTGCTACCGCTGCATCAGCTAACTGTGCTTGAATGGTTAAATTTCCACCAGCTGTTCCTGTGCCGTCTGCTTTGGCATAAGCAATAATTTTATCAGCCACAGCCTTACCTAAAATATCAGCGGCATCAATATCACTTTTTACATTTTTACCTGCCCAAATACCTACTTGACGGCCTTCTTCGTATTTATTGTCAATTAACTGTGTTGGATAACTACCTGGGAATAAAAATTTTAACACTCTGCTTGAAGCTGCTGCAATAACTGCTTCTTCAGAAGGGTAATCAGGCAAATTATCAGCATCATTTTTTCTGTTATACTTAAACTTATAAGCCCAAGTTGCCACAAGAGCATCGTATTGAGCAACACTAATTAAAGCGTAAGCCCTAGATGCATAAGGAGGATTGGCAAAAGGGAAATAAGGCAACGTATCTGGCTTAGCAGAATTGGGTGCTGAATAAGTACCGTTGTCGTTTGGTTCTGGTGCTAAATTGTATCGAGCGATAAGTTCACGAGCGATTTCGTTCCAACGGCCTACTGAACCTACTTGCCAATAGGTTAAAGCACTTTTTTGGGCAGCCGTAAGATTAGCTGATATTTTTTGTGTTTCAGCTAATTCTGCCTTGTACTCAGCTGAACTGGTTTCTTGTGGAACTGGAATGGTGTAATCTGTTGGCTGACCAATATACATTTTCCAATTGCCAGCATTAGGCTCATTACTGGTTGGCACTAATGGTTTTAAGGAAGCTCGTTCAACTTCTTTTGAGCATGACAAAACAATAAAGCTTATAAAAAATATGGATAAAATTCTTAATTTCATGATTTTAGGAGATAATTATCAAATCGTAATGATTAAAAATGAGCCTCTATTTAACTACTAGATAGACTATTTCTTTTTCTTGAAGTCTACAATATATTGTAGCTGTGCACCATACGAAGCTTCTACTTTTCCTACATTTCGTCCTGCGACAACATGTGAGAAATGACCATTTACTGAAAAGTGTTTGATTGGCGTATGCCAAGTAACAAAAAGACCAACACGTGTCCAGTCCATTTTATTGGCTGGTAAAGGCATGTCATAACGACGAATGTCTGTTCCCGTCGTTGCCCGAATGTTGTCTATAAAAGCTTCTGCTAATACAGCCTTTTTGTTGATACCGACTCTTAGTGAAGTACTTACTTGGTCTGGTACAGCCATTTCGTGGCTATATTCAATCTCATTACCAGTATAATAATTAGTTCTATCAACATTGGTTTTACTTCTAGCAATGTACCCTCCTTGAGCCGTTATATGAAAGCCATGAGGTAATAATTGATGAATGATAAGACGAGCAGAAGCTGTTTTTGAATGAAGCCCAATAGAGAATGGTAAAAAATCTGGGACATAGTCAGTAACAGGTACAGAAGCACCGATTACGCCATAAAAACGTAGTTTTTTATAAGTATAAAATTTATATTTTGCTGCAATGCTTAAATCTTGTACTCCTTTCAAGCCCGTCATTGTACCTGCTGAAGCTTCGTTTTCGATATAAGGCAATACGGCAAACACGTTTATCTTTTCATTAATCCCATAGGCTGCCATGAAAGATGCAGAACGGCTAGTGAAGGTACCAATATTTGGGTTATCGCGCAGTCTGTCGCCTTCCCAGTATTTATTCCAGGATTCTTTGTCGTAATTAAGCACCAAGCATAGCTCTTTTTTAGCCATCATTAGGCCGTCCTGAGTAGTTTGTGAGAAACTGATTTTAGGAGAAAAAAGCAAGTAACAAAGACAAGTAAGCGTTAGTAAATGTTTCTTCATTTGTAATGATTAGATTCTTTAAAATTGGAAGTCATTCCAAAATTATGGAATAGTAAAGTCAATTCCAAGTAAATAGAAAAATATTGATTCTTTATAGAAAATAAATATTTTTATCAAAAAAGTATAAATAAAAATAAGCTTATTGCTAGTATTGTATAGTACAGTTCATTTTTAATGGTAATTGTTAGAGCGAAAAAGGTTTTTAACAAAAATTGAAGGGATGGTAAATCTCATTTTTCCATAATTATGGAAAAATGAGATACTAAGAGGTAAGATGGTTATGTTAGAGGATATTCAATTGAAGTTTTTTAAAGAAGGGTAGAACTATTTTCCACATGTAATAAAGTTTGTAAGATAAAGCATCCTAATATTGTTGCGTATTAGGATGGAATGTCTTCCAACTATGCCAAAACTCCTGATAAGCATTAACTTTAGTAAGCGGACTTCCTTGTCCTTTATCTAAATATTCTCCTTTTAAATTAAAATGTGCTTTGTCAAGTATCAATGTGTCGTCCTTTACGGTGAATTTTGGACTATTTGCTGGTGCCTTAAATGCAAAGAAGCTCTTGTCGTCTTTAGCTAACACCAATACGATAGGTTGTTGTGCGATAGTAGTTTGGATAATCCGTTCCTTCTTTAAACGATTCCAATCAAAAGCTTTACTTTCATTGGCTACTTGAATGCCCACTACCCATGATTTGTTTTTCCATGATAATGAATCAGTACCAGTAAGTTTTTTCCTTGATTTCCCAGATTCATATTTGGCTGTACTATCATACTCTTCTTTATAGCGCAAATCGGGTTGCATGATTTTGCTATTTGGATACATTTTTAGCCAAGTATCTAATGACACTTGTTGAGCTGCTAGTTCGGGTAACATTGTGCCTTTTAGAGGGCCAGTAATGGCTTCACCATTGGCTTGACGCCACCAACTTTTGGTCGTTTTATCTTCAAACATGGCGTTGAAATGATCCATACCTACTAATCTGAAAGTTTCTGGTTTTCCATTAACGGTAGGCTCAAAAACTCGTCCAGTTCTACAAACAGAGCAATAAGTAACCATGATAGGTTTGCCTCCAAGCGTATCTCGCACTTGATGATGGTATATAATCAATGAGATAGGATAAGCTTTGGCCTCGCCATTCAATGCTACACCGATAATTACTCTATCTGTTTTAATGTTATTTTCATTGGCAGATTTCATGCTCAGGTGCTCAGTCTGTGCAAACATCGCATCGGCAGCCATTTTGAAATTAAAGGCATAGCAAACTCCAGAGGCTATTAAAATACTGACGATAGGCAACCATTTTGAAGATTTAAATGCTGATGCAATACCAATACTTATCATTAGTCCAAAGCATATTCTGAATATCCATCGCCATGAATATAAAAAATAAGCGATATCGATGCTTCGCATTTGCTGACTACCTGGCATTGGCATAATGAAATAGACATTCAATATTTCAAAAATAATAAGACCTAAAATGCCTAAATAGAAGAGCTTTTTCATTACAATTTGTGTCTGTGAGGGTTTGTGTTTTATCTTGAATTTGTTTGATAAGCCATTTAAGTAAAAACTCTACGTATCAAGTTGATATGTAGAGTTTGAAATATTAACCATTTATAAATACTTAGTATCTTGAATTAGATTGAGTTTTGTAAAACTTTACACGTCAAAAAACGTGTAAAGTTTGTAATATGCCCAATTCTAATATGTGAATGTCTTTAGTTTAGAGAAAAACAAAAAAGTAAATTATTTTATAATTATTTTAACTTTATTGATACGACAAATATAAGGAGTATTTTTAATAAATTCCAAATAAGTGGAAAAAATTTCCACTCAATTAAATATTTTTTAATATTTATGTCTGTTATTAGGCTTTTTGAGCTTTTTTAAAGCTTTATAGCGTAGTAAAATGTTTAAATTCAATCATTTGATAGCGTTGCATCGATTATGTTTTTGAAAGTCACTAAAAAATCAAAGCCCTTTAATTTCCATTAAAATGGAAATTAAAGGGCTTTGATAATAATTGAGTACTTCTAGCTAGGAGAAGAATTGGCATACCCAGTTTCCTCAGCTATTTTTTTAGCCCTTGCCTGATACATCTCTGGAGCATTTGGTGCAAAAGTACCTAAGCCATCCACATAACGATTAAACATGCAAAAAGCCGCACTTATTAAAACAGTATCATGAATCTCAATATCCGTAGCACCCAACTCACGAGCTGTTTCAACTTGGGTGAGGCTCACATGCTTACCACCTTGCTGAACACTTTTAGCAATACTTAGTAATGCCTTTAATTTATCCGAGATAGGAGCAGTAAGATAATCAGCCTTTACTTTGTCAACCAATGTATTATCAGTGGCGTAATACTGGGCTACTGCTCCATGAATATTCTGACAGAAAAAGCAATCGTTTAATGATGATACAAAAGTGGCAATTAGTTCTCGTTCTCCTTTGGTCAATCCTTCATCTGTTCTGAGTAAGGTTTCTGCCAAGGCATTTAGGGGACTAGCAGTGAAGGGTCTGAAAGCCATTAAACCACGTATTCCCGGTAATTCTTCGGTTAAGGTAATATGTGCCATATGTTAAGATTTTGTAGGTAAAACATATCCTAAAGTTCCCATGCGCTCGCCCATTTGTGCATAAACTGTTGAATCAGTAGGGGTAAGCGTAGCTAGTCCATCTACATAGCGATTAAACATACAAAAAGTGGCTGCGATTAAAACTGTATCATGAATGTCTCGGTCATTTGCTCCCGCAGAACGTGCCAACTGTATATCTTCTTCACTGACGGTTCTAGCATCAGCTTGTACTTTTCCTGCTATTGTTAACAATGCTTTTATTTTATCCGAAATTGGTGCATTTTGATAGTCTTCCAGTACCAAATCGACCGTATTTGCTTCGTCTTGATATAAATATCTTGCTGCTGCGGCATGACTACATGAACAAAAAGTACAGGTATTTTTATTAGAAACATACGTAGCAATCAATTCTCTTTCTGCTGGGCTTAATGGAGAGTCTTCTCGCAATAAGATTTGTGCTAATTGATAGAGGGGTTTCCCTGTATCGGGACGATACATTACTAGACTTCTAATACCCGGAACATTTTCTGGAAGCTGAATATGTGGCATAACGTGATTAATAATTGGATAAATTATGAGTTAGATTTTACAATAGTTAATGATGCTCCATCACAAAAGATTTATACTTTATTCTCTTTACTAAAATATACTACTGTTAAAGCAATGAGGAAAGTAATCGAAAAAGCGAGGAGTGCATTTCCAATACCACCAAAGGCTGTTACTAAACTTCCTACAAAAAATACGGCTGTAGCTGTGAAAAACCTGCCAATATTAAAACAGAAACCTGTAGCGGTGGCACGAATTGTTGTTGAAAAAAGAGCAGGAATATAACTTGATAATGAGCCTTGGCTTATCCCAAAGAATAAAGAAAGCAAAGCCGTTTCAAGATAAATAATGGGAGAAAAGTGGGCATTTGTTGTAAACAACAGTAAGCAAGCCAAAAAACACCCCGAGAAAGTAAGTATCAGGGTATTGCTAGAGCCCAATTTTTTGATTAACAATCCAGAAATCATCCCGCCGACAATACCACCAATGCCCAAAAGCATCATGATGAGACCACGTTCCTTTTGCCCGTCTGAAGAAGTGCTGATTAATAAACTTTGAACCCATGTAGGCAACCAAGAGAAAATAGCCCATAGCCCAATTAAGACCGCGCCAAAAATCAATGAGCCAATGAGTAACTTAGGACCATTGGTTTCAGAGAAAATACTTTCTTTATGTTGGTTTTTGTTGCCATCTTCTGATTGCCAAGAGGAGGATTCAGGTAAGAAAGATAAAATGATAAAAGACAATAAAATAGGAATAATACCTAACCAAAAGGATTGACGCCAACTGTTAAAAATTACATTCAATCCTCCTGTAAGTACGATACCAATGGGAAAAGAGACCGCTAAAATCCCTAATGCTACTGGACGAGTATCAGTATCCCAAATTTCTGAAATATAGACAGTAGTAAGCAACAACACACCGCCTACTCCTAAGCCTGTAAAGAAACGATATACCAAAAGGCTTTCCCAATTGCCTACAAAAACAGTCATTAAAGTAAACAATCCATAAATGCCTGCTGAAAAAGCTAAGGTTTTGATTCGACCTACTTTATCACTAACAACGCCTAATGTTAAGCCTCCGAACATCCAGCCAAATATAAACGAGGCATTTAAATAAGCGCCTATTTTCCCTAATTCATCTGCCGTAGGGGTTTTACCTAATAATTCTGGAATGGCAACAGGTAAATTAACAGATATTAATGTTGCTACTGTGCCACCCAAGAGGTAACAAAGCATGCAAAGCCCAAAGGCTAAAGTGTTACGTGACTGTGTTTTAGGGTTAGTTATTGCAATTGCCATCTGAATAGTTAAAAGGGTTTTGTTAATACTACCGTTAAAGGTTCATTGTTTTTGAATCACAAATAGGAATGGTATTATACTGATTTGAGAAAGGCGTTTTCTTAAGATTAATTTTCGTAATAACATTACTGCCTTCTTTTATCTTAATAAACTGGTTGGGTTTAATATTTTTAAAAACCTGTTTCTTGCCAGTACTAGCCCAAGTGATTTCTACTTCGTCTATTAAATCACTTTGTCCAATACCAATATCTCTTCTTAGGGGTGATGCACCAAAACTTCCGCCCGAATTGACATCTCTGTGAATGACTCTTTTTACGCCTTTTTCTCTAAAGCTAATTTTTAGGCGTGTTCCTATTGCTGAACGATTGGTTTCATCTCCTTCTAATCGAATATTAATCCAACGGTTATTATTTTGACCTGGATTGAGATAAAGGGAATTATTATAAGAATCGCCGACATAAGCACCCCCTACTTCAATAAAAATATCACTGTCGCCATCATTGTCAAAGTCTGTAAAAGCTACTCCGTGTCCTTTTTGAAGATTGCCCACTCTGCCACTTACAGTTACATCTGCAAATGTGCCATCGCCCATATTTCTAAAAAGACGATTAGGAACAAGCGATTTATAGTCAGGATTTCCCGTTCCTAAATACATATCTAGGTAGCCGTCATTATCAATGTCTCCGAAGTTTGCGCCCATTGCGAAAACAGATTTATTTAAACCTGCTTGCTTAAACACATTAGTAAATGTGCCATCATGATTGTTATGGTATAGATACATTTTACTGGCTTTGTTCGGCATCCCCAAGGCTTCTGTTGCCGCTGAATAGGCAAGAGATTTATCAAATTGATAGCCACAAACAAAGATGTCTTGCCAACCATCATTGTCATAATCCCAAAACCACGTCGGGAAGGTACTTACATGTACATCTGCTAATCCTGCTTTTTCAGTGACATTTTCAAACTGAGGAATATTATTGTTTATTCCTTTGTTTCTGAGCAATGTTCTTTTTCCTTGAATGCCAGAAAGAACAATATCTTGTAAACCATCATTGTCATAGTCGGCAGCACTAACGCCTTTTATAAAATCAGTAATCAGACAATTTGCCTGAGAAGCGACTTCTGTAAAAGTGCCATTTTTATTACTGATAAATAATTCACAAGGATTGTATTCATCAAGTCCGCCGTGTTCATTACCAATGAATAAATCTAACCAACCATCATTATTGAAATCTCTCCATACGCCTGTCTGTGTAGGGTGTTCTGAAAAAAGCCCACTTTGAACTGTAACATCCGTAAAAGTATTATCGCCATTGTTTCTGAGTAATGAGTTAGCTTGTTTACCAAATTTTCCCATCCAAGCACCTCTCAGTACGAAAATATCAACAAAACCATCGTTGTTGTAGTCGGCCTGAATCATATTCAAACCACCTTTAAAACGCCCTAAATCAGAGATAACCGAACAGTCAGTAAAACTACCTTTAGTATCATTTCTAAAGTAGTGCATCGCACCTGTTAGTCCCCAGTCAGATGTAATAATATCTAAGTATCCATCATTATTAAAGTCATCCACTATCACCCCTCCCGCCATATTTCGCTTATTAAGGCCTATATTAGGTGCAACATCTGTGAATGGTTTAATCTCATAGCACGAATTGTCTTTATCAAGATTTGGAATAAGCCATTGACTAGGAACCTGCGCAGGATATTCGCCAAGGGTCATATAAGCAATATTTAATAACCATCTCGATTCATAATCTTCTGGATTTTGTTGAAGTAGTTTTTCATATATTTCAATGGCTTTTTGTGAACCTGTTTTGTTCTGATGTACTCCGTTGTCCTTAATAGGCATAATACAAGACTCTGCTGAATGATTGGTAATACAGTTTTGGCGTTCGCCCATTCTTAAATATGAAATAGCATAGCTTTTCATCACATCAGCGAAATGTCTGTGTTCAGCGTCTGTTTTTTCCAATATTTGTTCAAAAGCTTTTATGGCTTCTTCCTCCTTTCCAAGTTTTAGAAAACCATTTGCTCTAAAAAAATTTGCACGCATTCTCATACCTATATCAGTACTTTTTCTTGAGACAGAATCAAAAAAGGCAAATTCAGCCTCAGGGCAAAATGAGTTTTCACCTACATAAAATTTATCATAGGTAGCCGCTAAATGTTTTACCATTTGGTCATTTGAGTTTGAAACCAACCCACATGATTGTCCAATGAATAAAACCAGACATAGACAAGAGTACTTTAAATGTTTAGAGCTCATAATTTTAACTAGGTTTTTGATGTTTATAATTGTAATAGGATTTAGAGGAAGAGAGAATCTGTAAGCTATCTAAATAGTTCATCAAATGTCAGTGAAACATAGTATAAACCACCTACTGCGGGCGAGCCGTAAGCTTGTACGATATAGTTATTCGTCAAATTGTTTGCTCCTAATTTTACGGTAGTTTTTAAGGCAGGTACACGATAATTCACTTGTGCGTCTATCAAGCTATAAGCAGGAACATTACCAGGACGGTTTTCATTAAATGTGCCGTACCAATCAAATGATTCTTGCCAGTGCCATGCTACACTGAACCCTAGGCGGTCAGTAATTTTTGAATTGCTAAGGGTTAAGTTAGTCTTCCAACGAGGCGTATTGAAGGCTGGAATATTATTAGGGTTGGCATCCATAATGTTGAAGTCAGACCATGTAGTGTTGAAACCAACACGATAGTTATCAGGTAAAAAGTAAGTTAATCCCAAAGAAACTCCTTGTGAACTTACTTTGTCAGCGGCATTGGTATAAAGTTGGAAAGCCTGAGTTTTTCCTCCTAAAATATCTTGTGCCGCTGCTGAATTAATCGTTCCGTCTGAATTTAAAACATTACTACTTGGGCGAATAACTACTTGGTTAATCAAGAAATCAGTAAACGTACTTCTGTAATAGTTTACATCAATTAAGAATTTCTGAGCCAATAATCCTTTGTAACCTATTTCAAAACTCTGTGTTTGTTCAGGTTTGATATATGGTACATTTGATTTTACAAGTTTGCTTTTATTGTTTTCAACGGCCGTAGGGAAAGCAACGCCTTTCTGTAAATCGCTAGAGAAGCCACTCGTAAAAGCCCCTACTGAAGCGGCCGTGAATGAATTTTCATAAGCGTTTAAGCCCGCACTGTTAGCTGGCGCACCTCCTAAGATAATGATTGGGCCAACGTTTAGTTTAATAAATTGGTCTGGTACAGTTGGGTTTCTAAAACCTGTTTGATACGATGCTCTAAAATTATGATTTGTTGATGGAGAAAACACCGCAGAAGCACGTGGCGTAAAACTGCCATTAAAGTTTTCGTTTTTATCATAACGACCCGATAATGTTAGTTTCAATTGGTCTTCTAAAATAGCTTTAGAAGCCTGTGCAAAAACGCCATATTCTTTTACACTCACTTTATTGATTTTATCATCAAATAAAGTGCCGTTGGTTTCCATATCATATACTCTGTAACTTCCGCCCACTAATAAGTTAACAACTTTCAAAGTTTGGCTTAAATCATATTGAGCATCTATGTGATAGAGTTTACTATTGCTTAATACACCCGCACCGCCTAAGCCAGCAGTAGCGATGTATTTACTTTTTTGTTGTTCAAAGTCGCTAGAACCTGGTATAAAACGTCCTTGGTCGGCAAAAGCTCTGGCAGCACTGTGGTCTTGAGCACCCACACTCGTTACTTTTCCTGTATAGGCAGCAGTATAGCGTTCAAACCAAGTAGCATCAGCTTTATCAGGCGTTACTACATTTCCATTTAAGTCTCTCACCCAAGTACGGTTAATAAGCTGACCTAACGAACGAGTATTATAAGAGTTGTTAGATTGTTCGGCGGTAGAATAGCCTCTGATAAAAAAGTTAGTTCCTCTTAGCTCTACTCTATTTTGAATTAACTTAAAATCGTTTAAAGCAAAACGGCTACTACCTGTATAATTGGCAGTTCCTTGGCTATAATTTACTTGATAGATGGCTTCTAAACTTTCAGAGATTTTATAGTGCAAAGCCGCATTCAGTTTAGTAGAATATACGCCATAATTGGCTAAGTCTTTTTCTTCGTAACCAGTACGAGAAACACGTCCGATTCCTGTAATGGTTTGAGCTACTTCGTCTCCATAAATATTCAAGGCATTTCTTCCTGGGTTACTATCACCACGTTGAGTAGCAGGTGTATTAGGGTCGATGTCAGTATAATTGTTAGCATACCAATCCGTTCCTTTCAAGTAAGAAGCATTTAATTTAAATGCAAAACGATTGTTGAAGGCTTTGGCATAACGAAGAGCAAAATCAGTAAATGGTTTTGCACCAGAAGCATTGTCAGAAACATGATTAATACCCACTTTTGTTTGAACAGATAGTCCTTCGTAGGTAAAAGGATTTTTAGAAGTAGTCATTAATAAACCATTGAAAGCCACTGGACCATACAAAGCAGAGGCTGCACCCGGTATTAATTCTACACCTTCGATGTCTAAATCAGAAGAACCAAAAAGGTTACCCACGGCAAAGCCTAAGCCTGGCGACTGATTATCCACGCCATCAATCAATTGTAAGAAACGACTATTACCTGTTGAGTTGAAGCCACGTGTATTTATTTGTTTGTAAGTAAGTCCACTCGTAACCATATCCAATGATTTTACATTGACCAAAGCATCATAAAAACTTACTGATGGACTTTGTTGAATAGCCTTTGAATCTATCTTTTCAATACTAATCGGTGATTTTAGGATATTTTCTTCTATTCTCGAGGCAGAAATAACTACTTGTTGCAAAAGCTCATCGCCAGCTTTAAGAGAAACAATAATAGGATTATTATCTATTACATCAATCGTTTGGCGTTCAAAGCCAATCATGGTAAATACAAGCGTAAATGGAGGTTTTGTGGAGGTTTTTAAGCTAAAAAAACCTTGGGTATTACTAATAGTACCAGTGTTTTTGCCTTTGATGGTAACACTTGCCCCAGCCAAAGGCTTTTTAGTTTCAGCATCTGTGATAGTACCAGTAAAATTTTGTGCAATTACAGCGATTGAATTAAGTAATATAATAGTCAGCGTAAAGATTTTTTTCATGGATAATAAGTTTTAGTATGAGATAATTAGTGGGTATTCATTAGAAAATTCGAAGAAGTCCATACTATGAATGTGCCTCTTTTTTCAATTGTTCATAGATGGCAGGTACTCTGTTATAGCCGTTGGTAGTAATACGTTGCCCTAATCTTTCATAAAAAGCGGGTTCTGCGGGTGTTACACTTGCCAAACCATCCACATATTTGTTATAAAGGCAAAATAAGGCGGCAATCAACACGGTATCATGAATTTCACGATCAGTAGCTCCTACATTTTTAGCACGCATGATGCTCTCAGCATTAACATTTTTCCCATTTTGCTGAACCAAGGCGGCTATTGCTAATAAAGCCTTCATTTTCCCAGAAACTGGAGCAGATTCAAAATCTTGTTTCACCATTTCACAAGTTTCAGATTCTCCTAAAAGTATATTGGCTGCCGAGGTATGTGCACTTGTACAAAACTTACATTGATTTTTGAAAGACACTAGTGTCGCAATTAATTCACGCTCTCCTTCGGTAAGCGTCGATTCTCCACGCAATAAAATTTGTGTAAGCTCACGAATTGGCTGAGCAGTATCTTGACGATATTCTAACAGACCAGTAATGCCTGGCAAGTGGCTTTCTAAAGGGATATAAGGCATGATAATTAGGAATTTATTTTCTTTTCGTTAAAGTATTTGTGAGCGTATACGATGTGATATGAAATTGCATATATCACAGAAATATTTGAATAAATTTATTATTCCAAATTTATGGAATAATAACAAATAAATCCAAATATTTGGAATAATAAATTTTATATATGAGAAGATTGTGGAGAAGTAAGAGAAGAATAAGACATTTTATTGAATAATGATAGAATTTGTGCATAAAAAACTAGGCATTATGGTCAAAAATGACGATTTTTGATTTTCCATAAAAAGGGAAAATTATGGAAATAAAAGAGGTGCTTTATTAATTGGGTCGGCTAATAAACCGATAGCGAGGGATAATAAAGAAGGATAGTGAAGACTAAAAAAAGCCAGAAAACAATTGATTTTCTGGCAGGGTATAAAAGCATTATATGATATTTGCAGACTAATTAAATAGTTTGCGGGTCATTCAAAGAAGGACTATTTAAGTGTTCTATAACTTGATTTTTTAGTTGTTGAACAAACTTGCCAGTATCTTCTAAAGATTCTTCCTGACCTGATAGTTTCTTGACTAAATTCAGTAAATGCGTTTGAGTTTGTAACATCACAGAAAGGGTAATCTGATTATCAGCAATTTGTTTTTGATTACGAATAATGCTTACTTGATTGTTAACGATAATTTCTTGGTTTTTGATAATCGTAGATTGATTTTGAATCACCAAATCGTGATTATCCGCATTACGCTTTTGATTCTCAATCATAATATCATGATTCCCAACGATGCGTTCTTGCATATCTTTTAAGAAATTATGCTCGGCTATTAATTTTTGAAGTATTTCCTCTATATTTTGCATAATGATACTCTTGAATGAGAATTTTTATGATTGAAAAATGCGTTTACCTTTGTTTCCCGTAAAATTAAAGATTTTTATTGATGCAAACCGACAAACTGAAAAAAATCAAATTGCCTTGGCTTTACTTATCATTCTTGATAGTGGTATTGAGTGTTTGGACGTATTACATGGTAACTACCAACAGCTTTTATATTTATTTAAAACATGGATACGCAGTACTCACAATGATTTTTGGTTCATTCATTGCAGGGTCTAGTCCCGAAGGCAGTGCTGCCATTGCCTATCCAGTCTTTACATTATTGCTTAAAATTCCCCCAGCCATTGCCAGAAATTTTGCTTTCGCTATTCAAAGCATAGGAATGACTTCGGCAAGTTTACTGATTTTAAATTTAAAAATAAAAGTTGAGTGGAATTATATTAAATATGTAACCTTCGGAGGGGTTTTCGGATTGATTTTCGGTACTTATTATATCGTTCCGCTTATTTCGCCACCTTTGGCAAAACTATTTTTTGTATCCTTATGGCTTAGTTTTGGCTTGGTTTTATGGCATGAAAACACCAAACCTAAGCGTGAAGTATTTGATAAAATTCAATCCTTCCAACGTTCAGATATGGCGAGATTGCTATTTTTTGGATTAGTAGGAGGTATGATTTCATCAATTTTTGGTACAGGAATCAATATCTTCTCTTTCTGCTTGATGACAATTTATTATCGGATTGACGAGAAAGTAGCCGTGCCGTCGTCTGTTATTATCATGACACTGGAAACATTACTAGGCTTTTTCTTACACGCAGGCGTCATTAAAGATTTTCAGCCAGAGGCTTTTGAAATGTGGCTAGCGTGTATTCCTTTTGTCGCTTTTTTTGCTCCGCTAGGGGCATTTGTTATCAGCAAAGTACCTCGAAAAGCCGTAGCGACTTTCTTGTATATCATCCTGATTGTTCAATTTGTTGGGGCTATGTGGGTAATTAAACCAAGTGTTTTACAGTTGATTATGTGTCTGATTACACTAGTAGCAGGGTTAAGTACTTTTGTGTATTTGGCTAGAATGAAGAATAATAGGATGTTGGAGGAGTAGTTTCCCAAACTATTTCTACTAAGTCAGCATAATTTCTAAATTTTTCATCAGCAGAAATAATGTTGAGATTGTCTGAGATAGCGATAGATATAAGAAGCCTATCGAAGGGGTCTTTATGATTTTCAACCTGCTTTAAAAATACATAGCTTTCTAAGTGTTTAGGAGTTAAAGGAAGTAAAGATAACCCAACTCGTTCTATTTCGTTAGTTAAAGTAGTGATAGAATTTCGAGTATTCAGTTTGCCAATATTTTTTTTGATAGCAACTTCATAAAGAGATATTATACTAACAAAACATTGATTCTCAATATCTTCAATGATTTCGTAAATATTTTGAGGTATATTTTCAACTTCATCAAACATCCACAATAAAATATGGGTATCTAATAAATATTTTTTCATTACATGTATTCTTTAAAGTCATCTAAAGGCTCATTAAAATCTGCGGGAACATTAATTGTTCCTTTTAATGTACCAAACAATCGTTTTTTTGCTTTTGTAGGGATTTGAATTTCTTCTACAAAAGTGATTAAAACTTTAGATTTATTCACAGCAGGTGGAATTTCATTAAAAACTACCTGTCCATTTTCGTAAGTTCCTTCTATTGTTGTTAACATTTTATAAAAGTTTTATTTCAAATATACAAAATCTTATACGAAAAGAGTCGCTGTTATAAAGAATTTATAACAGCGACTCTTTTCAAAAATAATGATTTTATCCCTTACAAAATCCTCAACTTAGCAAAGCTCAATAGCAATGTTTTCTCACCAATTGTGCCTTCAAACTGAATCACTGCTTTACGGTCGGTTCCATTAACATCTATCTTTTTTACTTTCCCGAAACCAAATTTTAAATGTTCTACACGGTCGCCTTCTACCAAGGCTTTCGTATCGCTAGGTACAAAATCTTGTGAAGGAACATAGCTATTACCAACAACTGGGCGAGGTGCCGGTTTGGCTATTAAATTGGCAGTAGACGTTGGCTTATTAGGTATGTTAAAGTCAGGTGCCTTTTGCTCACGATTGGTCATTCTGACAAATCCTTGTGGTGCTGGTCTTTCTTCGGCACGACGAATATTTTTAGCAAACTGTAAAAAACTTGGATCAATTTCATCAAGGAAACGACTTGGTTCACATGGTTTTAAGCGTCCGTATTGATAGCGACTTTCAGCATAAGACATCATCAGTTTTTTCTCAGCACGAGTAATCGCTACATAGAATAATCTCCGTTCTTCTTCCAAATCAGCCCTACTTTGCAACATCATTTGGCTAGGGAAAAGGTCTTCTTCCATACCGACCACATACACATGATTGAACTCTAACCCTTTTGCTCCGTGAATAGTCATCAACGTTACTCTATCATTATCACCATCAGGGTCGTCGCTATCGGCTGTGGTTAATAAAGAAACCGTTTGTAAGAAGCTAGAAAGCGATTTATCTTCCTCCTCCACTTCGTTATCGTCCACAAATTCTTTGATAGAGTTCAATAATTCCTGCACGTTTTCATAGCGTGAAAGTCCCTCTACCGTTTTATCTTCATGCAGTTCTCGTAATAGTCCTGATGCTTTGGCAATGTGAGAAGCTACTTCATAAGCATCTTTTTTATCAGCTTCCACCATGATTTTAAAAGACTTTATCAAGTCAGCAAAACCTTCGATGGTATCAGCAAATCGTCCTGCTTGGAATTGCTTGATATTTGAAACCACTTCCCATACAGAAATCTGATTTTCAGAAGCAGTTACGGCAATTTTAGCAATGGTCGTATCGCCAATACCCCTTTTGGGTAAATTGATAATTCTTTTAAAAGCCTCTTCGTCTTTCTGGTTTACTACAAAACGGAAGTAAGCCAATAAGTCTTTTACCTCACGGCGTTGATAGAATGACAAACCACCAATAATTCTGTACTTAATATTCAACTTCCGAAGCGCCTCTTCAAATGACCTAGACTGTGCGTTGGTTCTATACAAAATGGCAAAATCTGTATTGCGTAATCCATGTGCCATTTTTGATTCAAAAAGGTGGGTTGCAATCAAACGCCCTTCTTCATTATCCGAGCTGGCTTTAATCAGCTCAATCAATGAACCTTCTTCATTTTCAGTAAATACCTTTTTCTTTAACTGATTTTTGTTTTTGGCAATGATAGAATTGGCAGCCTCTACAATATTTTTAGTAGAACGATAATTCTGTTCAAGCTTGATAGTAGCCATATTTGGATAATCTTTCTCCAAATTCAAGATATTATCAATACTTGCACCACGGAATGCATAAATCGACTGGGCATCGTCACCTACTACACACAAATTTTTCGATAGTTCAGATAGTTTCTTGACAATCAGGTACTGTGAAATATTGGTATCTTGAAACTCATCTACCATGATGTATTTGAATTTGCGTTGATATTTATCCAATACTGCAAGGTGGTCACGGAAAAGAATATTCGTGTTATACAGCAAATCATCAAAGTCCATCGCATTAGCCTGAAAACAGCGTAAGGCGTATATTTTATACAATTTGCCCATTTCTGGTAATTTAGCTGCCGCATCATCCGCAGCAATCACAGGATTGTTCAAATATTCATCTGGCCCAATCAAGCGGTTTTTTGCTCCTGAAATACGGTTGAAAATTACATTGGCTTTATACACTTTATCGTCGAGACCACGCTCTTTAACGATAGCTCTAATTAACGATTTAGAATCGTCGGTATCATAAATAGAGAAGTCAGACGTATATCCTAAATGTTTTCCGTCAAAACGAAGAATCTTGGCAAAGACAGAGTGAAAAGTACCCATCCAAAGATTTTTGCCATCGCTACCTACAGCATTTTCGATACGCTGTCGCATTTCACCGGCGGCTTTATTGGTAAAAGTCAGTAGTAAAATCTGGAATGGGTCAACGCCTTTTTCGATTAAATATGCTGTACGATAAGTCAGCACTCTAGTTTTACCAGAGCCTGCACCAGCGATAATCATCAAAGGACCGTCTATATGTTGTACCGCTTCACGTTGCGGTTCGTTTAAACCTTTTAAGTAATCCATATAAAATTTTTAACTCAAATTGAATTGACCCTAAAATTACGAAAAAATAAGGGAGGGGTTAGTAAGAAGTTAGCTTTGTTTTGGAAATGTTGATTTCGGCTGTATTTTTACTCACAGATTTTTATTTAAAAAGAGAATAACATAGACCAATTTATTATATCACATCTCTTCTGCATAAATCTGCGGAAGGTATCAGCATAAATCAGCGGGGAAATAGAAAAAATATTATGAACGAAACCAGACAAATAAGAGACATAGAAAAGGAATTTATCATTGCCCTTTTAGCCAAATTGAATCTCACGACTGATGATTACCCGATAGACAATGAAGTATTTGAATATGAAGGTGGGAAAATGGGAAGTATAAGTATTGGTAACAAAAATCCTGATGATTATGATGGAGATTTAATACAGGTAGAATATAATGATATTGATGGTGTACCTGTATTGATAACCCTTACCAAAAATAAATATAATCAATTATTAGATTTAGATTTCTGGAAAGAAGATTTCTCAGCATTGATTATCTACCCAAAAATTGAGGAGGTAATCGTTCGGCAAATGTAGGGTCGTATTGCATACGACCTCGGACGAATATTGGACACCACATGGGACGAATGCAATTCGTCCCTACATTTTTATAAATATAAAATATGGCTAAAATGAATTTTTGTCCACAATGTGGAAAAGACTTAATTACAAAGGTTAAAGATGATAGAGAAAGAATCCTTTGTCCAGATGAAAAAGATTGTGGTTTTGTACATTGGAATACCCCAACACCCGTAGTAGCGGCCATCGTAGAACACGAAGGAGATATTATTTTAGCCAGAAATGTTGCTTGGCCCGAAGGTTGGTTCGCTCTGATTACAGGTTTTTTAGAAGCAGGAGAAACACCCGAAGAAGGTATTTTAAGAGAAGTAAAGGAAGAATTAAACCTTGATGCTGAAATAGTAGAATTTGTCGGACTCTATGAATTTCATAGGATGAACCAACTAATTATAGCCTATCATATAAGAGCAACAGGAGTAATACAACTGAGCGAAGAACTATTAGAATTTCAACGGAAAAAAGACCATGAAATCCTGCCTTGGGCAGCAGGTACGGGAAAAGCCGTAAAAGACTGGCAAGCCAAAAGAGGTATTTTTAATGAAGTAATAGAGTTTAAAAGATAAAGAGTCAGGCTATGCACTAAACCCGTGATTAATAGCCTGACTCTTTTTCCAATCCAGATAACCTTTTATGGCTAAGGCGGATAAAAGCAAATACAGCACGCCTGTGCCATAAAGACCTTTATAGCAATACATTCCTGTGTAAAAAAAGTCGGCACTAATCCATAAAATCCAGTTTTCTACATATTTTCGGGCCATCATCCATTGTGCAATCAGGCTGATAGCAGTAAGCGAAGAGTCAATATAAGGCAAACTAGCATCAGAATATCTACCATGCATATAGCCGGAGGCGACCGTGAAAGCAACAAAAATGATGGTACAAGCTAACCAGAACTTTGAAGGCATTGTAGTAACAGCTAATTCAGTTTTTTCTTTGCCGCCAAATAACCATTGATACCAACCATAAATACTTAGGATAATAAATACTACCTGCAACTCCATATCTGAATAGAGTTTGAATTGCCAATATATTACGCCATAAATTCCAGAAGAAACAATAGCCCAAAACCATCCCCAAATATTCTGACGAGTATTCAACCAAACACAAATCAATGTGGTAAGTATCCCTAAGTCCTCTAGCCAGTTTTGTTGAATATATTCTTGCATGATTATTTAATTTGAAAATGTGATAATTTGAAGAGTTTAAACAGCTTCAATGATTGATAAAAATAAAAAAAGCTCATAACTCAAGGCTCAAAGCTTTTCTCTACTCTTTTCTTTCATTACTTTCTTTTCAATGTCTTCATAGTATTTACAGAAGCCTTTCAAGGCACATTCCCCACATTTTGGATTACGGGCTACACAGATATACCGACCATGAAGAATTAACCAGTGGTGTGCGATAGGTACAGATGCGACAGGAATATATTTCATTAATTCTTTTTCAACAGCCAATGGAGTAGTGGCTGTTTTGGCAACTAACCCAATACGATGCGAAACCCTGAATACGTGTGTATCAACAGCCATAGCAGGCTGATTATAAATAACAGATACAATAACGTTCGCAGTTTTGCGACCAACCCCCGGTAAAGTTTGTAATTCCTCAATTGAATTAGGCACTTCAGAATGGTAAACAGAAACCAACCTTTGTGCCATGCCTATTAAATGCTTGGCTTTGTTGTTAGGATAAGAGATAGAACGGATATAACTAAATACTTCATCAAATGTTGCTTTCGATAATGATTCAGCATCTGGGAATCGCTCAAACAAAGCAGGTGTTACCATATTTACACGTTTGTCAGTACACTGAGCCGACAGTGATACCGCCACTAATAGTTCATAAGGTGTACGATAATGCAATTCCGTTTCTGCAATCGGGAAGTTTTCGGTGAAATAAGCAATAAGCTTTTGATAACGTTCTTTCTTGAGCATGACTATTTGGTATAATCTAAAAGAAGCCTTTGATTTTGGCAAAGGCTTCTTTGGTAAACTAAAATTTTACGAACTTAATTTCTATAGCATTTCAGCTTCGCGTTGACGATTTACTCTTGCCGACACTAGAATACTTACCTCGTATAAACACAACAATGGAAAGGTTACCAATAACTGAGAAATCATATCTGGCGAAGGCGTAATTATCGCTGCAACAATCAGAATACCAACCACTGCATGGCGACGGTATTCTCGCATAAAAGATGGAGTAAGAATACCTACACGAGATAGTACATAAGTAATCATTGGTAATTGAAATGTTAATCCACAAGCCAATGTCATCATTGAAAGCAAAGAGATATAATCACTGATATCGAATTGGTTTTGGATAGACTCGTCTAGTTTAAAGCTTGCCAAAAAGTTGATTGCCATTGGCGAAACCACAAAATAACCAAAAGCTACGCCCATGAAAAACAACAACGATACCCAGAAAACAGCTCCACGTGCAGCCTTAGCTTCTGTGATTTTTAAGCCGGGTTTTACAAAACGCCAAATTTCCCAGAAGAAATAAGGGAAAGAAAACAATAAGCCTACAAGGATTGACTGCGTAAGCGCCATCATAAACTGTCCTGATACTTCTCTGCTTTGCAAAATAAAGTTTGCTTGGGTAAAACACAAACCTTCTACACCTGTAGCATCTGCTAATTTACAAAGCATTCGGTTGGTCCAGAACTCAGACTTTGAAGGTCCCATAATAACTTTTCCAAAAATTTCTTTTTGAAAAATCCATGCTACAATTGTAAATACCAAAATAGACGCTACCGAACGTAATATGTGCCAACGGAGTTCTTCAAGGTGGTCAAGGAATGTCATTTCATCACCTTCTTTTTCGTCTGATTCTTTGTCAAATTCTTGGTCTAAAGCCATTTTTTGAATATTAATTTGCTATTTTAATAAAGGTAATACGTTTAAATATTCCCCTTTTTTTGTTCTGTTTCTACCATTCATCTCTGATAAACAAGCGATGGTATTTTTGCTTCACTGCAAAAGTACATCAAAAACGCAAAAAACCCTGATAACCTTTACGATTGTCTGTTTATTATAGGGCAGATAGATTTTTCAAAAAACATTTATTAGCCACTTGCAGGCAGGCAAAAAAAATCTCCAAAGCCTTATCCTAGGTTTTGGAGATTTTAAAATATGGTTGAATAACAATCAAATAGTAGTCATGGGTATAATTTCTACTTTCTGATTTTGTAAAATACTCAATGGGAAAACAGTATTACTTTCGCCTGTTTGTAGTGTAATGGAAGTATTATCAATGGCAACAATTTGCCCTCTTACGCCATCGAGGATAATAGTTTGCCCTTCTTTGAATTTATTTTTACTATAAAAATTAGACAAAATATTGGCAAGCACATCTTTTGAAGCCAATCCATACCCAACAGCAAATGATAAGATAATTCCACCGATGATGAGGTTGAAGCTAGATTCTAACAGACTGGTTTCGATACCTGCTTGTTTCAAAGCGGCAATCAATGCCACTACCAAGAAGAAAAAGAAAACAATATTACCTAAAAGCTTGCCCGATTCTATTCTCAATGACTTACAAACATTTATCACAGAGTTCTTGAGCGCATCGGCAATCATAACACCTGCTAAAAGCATAAGGGCCGAAGCAATTAGCTTAGGAATAAGATTGACCAATGAAGAAACCATGTCAGTCAACACCCTCATCTCTAGGGTTTCTGTCGCTGCTGTAAGAAACACTAGCATAATGAAATAGTAAAGTGTTTTTGAGACAAAGGCACTTAGTTTTATTAATCCAAAACGTTTGATAATATCTATTTCATTCAGTTTGTCTCCTAATTTATCAAACCCAGATTTTTCAAGTCCTTTTTGTAGAACATTGGTAGTTATTTTAGCGATAACCACACCCACAATCAACAAAATGAGTGCACCAAGTACCTTGGGAGTAAATAGGAATAATTGTTCTAAAAGTTTTTGGAAAGTCTGAAAGAGGATGTCTTGAATGTTAGGCATAATGGTAAATATTTGCAATAAGAAAGAAATGGTTAAATCTCGGATTGTTCTTGTTCAGTATTTATATCGATTGATTTTGTGAAAGTGTTGATGAAATTCCCAACAAATAACTCAACCAGTACAGACGTGACTCTTATGGTCTCTATTTCGGCTACTAGCGCAGCTTTGACATGAGGCGCAATCTTTTTTTCGGAGTCGATATTTTTTAATGGATTGTTATTCATGATGAAAAAAAACATGGATAGCTTTGGTGACGATTATTCCCCAGAAAAATAAACTTTCTAAGTAAGCCTTTTTTAACTTATCCTTTGCTCTTAATAAACGCATCTTGACAGCACTTTCAGAAATATCCAAGGTATTAGAAATCTCTTTGATACTCATTTCGTCTTGATACTTCATCATTAAGATAGATTTATCCTCGGCAACAATCTGTTGAAGTGCTTTCCGAAGGCGATGGTCTTCCATTTCAGCTAGTTCAGCCTCTTCGTCATTATCAATCAAATCAAAATTGTCATCAATCAGATGTTCATTATAGCGTTTTGAAATTCTTAATTGGTCTATACAGTAGTTATAAGTAATAGAATATAGCCAAGTTGAAAATTTAGCTGTTTCTTTATAGCAACCAATATTTAAAACAAGTTTCATGAAAATATCATGTGTAAAATCTTCTGCTTTGGCTTCATCTTTTACAAAAGATAAACATTTGCGATAGATTTTATCAGCATAACGGTCATATAACTGTTCAAAATAGCTGTTGTTTTGACTTTCAATAAACAGGGAAACTAATCGTTCGTCACTTAATTTTTTAAGGTTCATTAATACTAAAGCTAAATGCTATAAATGAATTATTAATCGTATTTGGTGACTAACCAATGCGATTGTTGGTCTTATACTTTAAGGAGGAATTTTGGTGGGCAGTGACGCTGTGTGTTATTGGAATACGAAAATAACAAAAAATATTTACTTTCTATTATATATTTAAAAAGCGAAAAGCCTTAAATTAGCTAAATCGCAAGGTTTTATATAATATTTTTAATACCAGAGGCGTTGAAATTTATATGATAATACCTACAGCACATGAAATTATTCTTAAGTTTTTTTTTATTAAGTGCCTTTTTTCTAGGAGCTTGTAAAGTTACCCAAAAAGGGACATCGTCAGTTACTGAGCAATCGTCTTCAAATACCGATTTATCAGCCAAAATTATTTTTACTTTAAGTAAAACTCCATGTTATGGAACGTGTCCAGTATTTAAAATGACTGTATTTGAAAATGATAGCTTAGTGTATGAAGGTGAAAGATTTGTTGATAAAATAGGCGTATCTTCAAAGTCTTTACCAAAAGGAAAAGTAAAAGAGCTTGTTAGTAAATTTAGAGCAGCTAATTTTTTTGAATTCAAAAAAGAATATAGCGCTCCTATTACCGATATGCCCACTACATATATTTCTTTTACTGATAAGACCAAGACGCTGAAAATTAAAGATTACCATGGAAGTCCAGAGGAGCTAAAGCAACTAGAACAACTCCTTGTTGATTTAGTATCTGACGAGATAAAAGTTAAAAAATAGATAGCGTGAAATTTAATGATTTTATAATAAGGATATCTTCTTATTAGATTTAACTTTGTTGAGGCATGAGTGTAATTCCCAAATACAGAAAACGCAGTAGAGTAAAGGATTCTCTTGTGGGGAATCTTTTTTCCTTTCTAAACAATTTTATGAATACAAAGCAAACACCCGAAGAGAAACGTCGTCTCGAAAAGGTCATTAATAAGTCGTATGACGTTATTGAGAAGTCTGACTATATCAGCCGTGATTTAAGTTGGTTGAAATTTGATGAAAGAGTACTTGATCAAGCTAGAGATATACGTAGGAATATTTTCGATAGATTAAAATTCTTAGCGATTACAGCTTCAAACCTTGATGAATTTTTTACGATTCGTGTAGGTTCATTGTATAACTATATCGATTACGGTAAAGAGCGTACAGATTATTCGGGTCTGAGAGAATTGCCTTTCAAAAAAACGTTAATGGCTGCCACACAATCTTTTGTGTCAGAAACACAAAGGTTGTATAACGAAGAATTGTTCCCAGAATTTGTTGAAAATGGCTTTAGAGTAGTCGGGCTGAATGACCTCAATGATGAGGAAATGGAGCAAGTCCTTGATTACTTCAATCGTACTATTTACCCAATGCTTACGCCTATGGTTTTCGACCATACGCATACTTTCCCGAGTTTACTTGGTAAAACCTTGATTTTCGGGGTAGTTACTAAAAGCGAAGGGGAGCGTACTGAAAGCAATATTAACGAAAGCAGAAAGATAAGTTTTGTTCAGATACCACAAAACCTAAAACGTTTTTATGTGGTAGAGCGCGAAGAAGAAGTATTGTTTTTGCCTATTGAAGAAATCATTCGTCACGAAATCTGGAAGCTTTATAAAAACGTAGAAATTGAATCAGTTGCCTTGTTCAGAATTACAAGAAACGGTGATTTTGATGTGGTAGAACATGAAGATTCTGAAACTGATTTTATCGATGAAATCAAGAAGAAAATCAAAGACCGTCGTTTGGGTAGAGTTACCCGTATCGAAATGGAAAATGGTTGTTCAGAGTGGATGTTGCAAATGATGCTAAAGCGTTGGAAGCTAGAAAAGAACGATATATTTTTTAGCAGTACGCTGATTGACTTTACAGCCTTCTGGCAGATTATTAAGCATACAGAGTTAAAGTCAAGACAAAATATTCAAAAAGCATCTGTTCCAGCATTGGGTCAACTTACTCAAAAGCCAGAGCATATCTTTGAAACGATGAAACAAGGGGATATACTTTTGCATCATCCCTTTAACAACTTTGAGCCTGTACTTCAGTTGTTAGAACAAGCCGCAGAAGACCCACAGGTATTGGCTATTAAAATAACACTTTACCGAATTTCAAAACATTCGCGTATTGCGGAGGCACTATTACACGCCGCTGAAAATGGCAAACACGTGTCGGTATTGTTTGAAGTAAAGGCACGTTTTGACGAGGAAAATAATATTCGTGAAGCCCTCCGCTTACAAAAAGCAGGTTGCTTTGTGATTTATGGAATACCGGGGCTTAAAACCCATACCAAACTGTTGCAAGTAATCAGAAATGAAGGTGACAGAGTAAAAAGCTATGCCCATTTATCTTCTGGAAATTATAATGAAGATACTGCCAAGCTTTATACTGATATTGGCTTATTAACTACTGACGAAGTATTAACAAGAGATATTTCAGAATTCTTTAATGTTATTACTGGTCATTCGCAACCGCACTCTTATGAAAGGCTAATTACTGCGCCTAGAGATATGCGTAAGCGTTTGGTAGAAATGATTCAGCATGAAGCTGCTAATGCAAAAGCTGGTTTGCCAAGTGGAATTTGTTTAAAAATAAATTCATTGCAAGATAAAATTACGATTGATGAATTATACAAAGCGTCGCAAGCGGGTGTGAAAATTCAATTGATAGTAAGAGGTATTTGCTGTTTGCGTCCGCAGAGAAAAGGATTGTCTGAAAACATTACGGTGCGTTCTATCGTAGGAGATTTCCTTGAACATACCCGTATTTATTATTTCCATAACAATGGCGAGCCTAAAGTATATGGAGGTTCAGCAGACGTAATGGTAAGGAGTTTTGACAGAAGAATAGAATCTCTTTTTGAAATATATGGGGTTCAAGTAAAACAACAAGCCATTCATATTTTAGACTGGAACCTGAAAGACAATGTAAATGCTTATACCATGCAAGAAGATGGCTCGTTTAAGCATTGTGCCTCGCCAGCAGAATGTGGGGTTGAAGCATTTGATATTCATAAAAAATTCTTTGAAGTAAGTATGGCAGATGTAATGGAAGCCAAATTGTTTCAAGAAGAGGAGATAATTGAAGAAGAAGTAAGCACTGAAGTCTAATTCAGTTTATATCAACAATAAAGGCGACCATTTGATAAAAATGGTCGCCTTTATTGTTATTTGAAAATTAATTTAATGAACCCTTATAAAAAGGTTTTAAAAGTTTTGAAGTTTTTGATGAAAGTAAACGGTATTGCTCCATTTTTACTTGAGAAGGAGTTTTTTCTAGTTTTCGGATGATAAATTTTAAAGGAGTTTCTCTAGAAACAAATACCAAAGAAATCAGCCAATCTTGTGTTTGTGATTCGACTAGATATCCAACTAAAGATTCTCCTAGCCATTTTTCTTCCAATAATAGTAAATCATTACCTCCTCCTTGAGAGTTTTCCTGAAAATTATAGTCAAAATCAAAAATATCCATAGTTTTATTTTTTCAAGATTATTTATAAATATAACGATATTTTTAATTGATTGTTATTTTTATAAAAAAAATGCAAAAAACTACATCCATTTTAAATACTGATTTATGAAGGTATTGATGGTTATGACTTTTGAGACAATACTACTGAAATTCAAACTTTCCTAATCTAGCCAAATTTGTTATGTTCGCACAGAGAAATAACTTAATACTGTGTGTGCAATGAAAAAACGTGCCACGAAGAATCTGTAAGAGTAGAAAATGCTTCTTGTTTATAAAGGTGGGTGACTGTTAAATGGTTATATCTCTATTCTTTTCTTCGTCCCCCCCGAATAGTTCGTGTAATTTCTTTTGTAATAGTTTTTTGTCAGGAAGTTGAGTTTTGTATTCAGAAACCATTGTTGGTGAAAGACTTCTACTTAAAGCATACTCTACGACTTCAGTATCTTTGTCTTTGCATAACAAAATTCCAATACTAGGATTTTCATTTTGCTTTTTAACGTCTCTGTCCAAGGCTTCCAGATAAAAATTCAATTGCCCCAAATGTTCAGGCTTGAATTTATCTGTCTTTAATTCAAAGGCTACCAAACATTGTAAACCACGATGATAAAATAAAAGGTCAATGTAAAAATCGCTATAGCCAACTTGTAACCTGTATTCTTCTCCAATAAAAAGGAAGTCTTTCCCAAGTTCCAGAATAAAGTTTTTCATTTGTTTTACAAGTCCATCTTGCAAATCGCTTTCACTGTGTTTTTCTGGTAAACTCAAAAATTCAAATACATAGCTATCTTTAAAGGCATTTGAAAAGTCATGGTTAGATTCACTTAGTGTTGTTGAAAACTTTGAGTTTCCTATCATAATCCGCTCAAAAAGACTAGCTGATATTTGTCGTTCGAGTTCTCTAAAACTGTAATTTTCTTGTTTTGAAAACTTTAAATAAAATTCTCTTTCTTCAATCGTCTTACATCTTGAAAAGATAGCTAAATTGTGAGACCAGCTAATTTCTCTCAACAGTGTTGAGAGTTTTGGAAAGTCCTTGTAAGCTTCGTAAAATTGTTTCATTCTCCAAATATTCTTATTGGAAAAACCTTTTAAGTCTGGTTCGTTTTGTTGGATGTATTTTGCTAATTCAGTAACTACAGAGTCTCCCCATTCAGATTGTTCAATTTTCCTGCTAATATATTCTCCAATGTTCCAATAAAGATTTATCAATTCAGCATTGACGGCTCTTATTGCATTCGCCTGAGATTGTTTAATTAGTTGTATAATATCAATAAATCGATTGTCCATATTTTCCTTGTATGCTACAAATTTATAAATTAATTGCCTGTTCGTTAGCTTGTTGGGATTATTTATACAATAGTGATGATAAGTTTGTAATAACAAAATAACAAGACCAGTAACTCATGCTATGAATTACTGGTCCGAAGGTAGTTATTACTAAAATAATGATATAAGAAACAGATGCTTTAATCTATACTTTTGCACTTTTAATGTTATGAAAAATACTTCGTTTTTCCCGGAATTGCTACAGGATAATTTCCATTTGCATCTGGTTTCAAAGGCATATCAGCATCCCATGCCAAAGTTTTTGGCATAATATCAATCCCTGAATTAATGGCTTTGTCCCATTCAATCACTTGTCCTGAATAAGTAGCCATTCTGCCTAAAATAGAAGTCATTGTTGACTTCGCACCGTTTTCGGCATCAGCAAATTTGTATTCACCTTTAGCAATGGCTTCAAACAATTCATCATGTTCGGTTTGATAAGGTTGATTCTCCTTATTTTTCTTATCAAATGCATATAACGAGTTGCCTTTATGGTCCGTGATTTTAGCGGCATCAAACTGAATTTTACCTTTAGTCCCTACCACCAATTCATCTACTTTAGCCCAAGTGCCTTTCATGTGACGGCATTGAGAATTCAAAATAGTGCCATCGGCATATTCAAATTCTACCAAGTGGTGGTCAAATATTTCACCAGTATCTTTTCCTTTACGTACTTCTCTACCACCAGTACCCCTTGCTCTAACTGGATAGCCATTTTTTGCCCAATTGATTACATCAATATTATGGATATGTTGTTCAGTAATATGGTCGCCACAAAGCCAGTTGAAATAATACCAATTGCGCATTTGATAGTCCATTTCTGTTTGTCCAGGTTTGCGAGGGTTCGTCCAAACGCCATCATTATTCCACCAAGCAGAAGCCGAAACAATATCTCCGACCATGCCATCTTGCAGGCGTTTCATCAATTCGCGGTACGAATTCTGATAATGTCTTTGTAAACCAACTACCACATTTAGCTTTTTAGCCTTTGCTTTTTCGGCTGCGGCTAATACTCTTTGGATACCAGCAGGGTCTGTTGCTACAGGTTTTTCCATGAAAATATGTTTACCCGCATTTACGGCTGCTTCAAAATGCATCGGACGAAACCCTGGAGGCGTAGTAAGAATCACTACATCAGCCAAAGGAATAGCTTTTAGATAAGCATCGAATCCCGTAAATTTATGATCTTCAGGTACATTGATTTTTGCTTTTAAATGTGCTTGGTCATCACTTGTTATATTTTCATAACACTGATTCAAGCGGTCTTTGAAAGCATCGGCCATCGCTACTAGCTTAACATTCTGCTTAGTGCTTAATGCCTGAACTACTGCTCCTGTGCCTCTACCTCCGCAACCGATGACAGCAATTTTTATGGTATCATCCGAATTGCTATTGAAGAATGAAGCTTCAGATAAAAACGGAGTGGTTAATAATCCACCTGTAATGATGGAAGTACTTTTTACGAAATCTCGTCTATTAAAATTCATAGTAAATAAGAGTTGTGAATTGTGAATTTTTTAATCTCCCAAAATCTGTGATTAAATATTTTTCCCGCTGATTTTCGCTGAAAAAAATACGCTGATAACGGTGATGAATATTAGAAAAATATCTGTAAATCATCGATTTAAAATCTCCAAAATCTGCGGGTAAATCTCTTTCCTACTTCAACACACTTTCAAAAAAAGCATCAACCTCTTCCTTTGTTGGTTGTTTTACAGGCCTGATGATTCTGAAACCTACGAAGGGTGAATCAGCATTCCACCATTTACTTTTTGGAATTTGGGGGTCTCTTCTGTTCCAAATGGCGTCAGATTTCAGACGGTTGGCACTACGTAATTGTATAGCTTCATCTTGATAATTCCCCCCTTTCACAGTGCTTGGATAACGTTTTAATTTTGTATTATAAGGATTAACCTCATTCGCTTGTATTTTTTGATAAAAGCTTTCATCGTATTGATCAAGCGTCCACTCCGTTACATTACCTAGCATATCATATAATCCCCAAGCATTAGGCTTTTTCTCGCCTACGTGATGGTATTTATCCTCTGAATTGCTTTTAAACCAAGCATAATCTCCTATGTTAGTAGCATCATTTCCAAAGAAATAAGCTGTATTACTTCCAGCCCTACACGCATATTCCCATTCAGCTTCGGTGGGTAGTCTATGAAAAAAACCTGTTTTGTAATATAACCATTTGCAATACATCAAAGCGGCGTATTGTTGCATAGAATTAGCAGGAAATCCTCCTACTTTTCCCATACCCAAAGTAAAATCTATATAAGGGGGACTAGGGCGAGTAATTGCATCTGGTTTAGGCTCTGGGTCTCTTTCCTCCTCAAAAAATAATTGGTATTCGTCGTAAGTTACTTCGTATGCTCCCATCCAAAAGGGCTCAATTTTTACTTTTACTTGTGGACTTTCGTCGGCTTCGTGTCCTTGTTCTGACGCTGGACTTCCCAAGGAGAATGTTCCCGCAGGAATAGGCACCATTTTATATTTTACGGTAGTGTTCGGAATAGTTTGCTCGTAAGGCTTAAAATCTTGCGCAACAGTTTCTTGAAAAAGAATAATTAAAAAGATTAAGAGTATTTTTTGCATAGTATGTTTAAAGTAAGTTGTGCTAAAATTAAAAAAATAATTTTTTGAGCATATCCTGTTTAATCTGTGCAAACCTTATTGGGCAAAATAGGCATCAAATCCCTTTGATTGCCATTTCAAGATTTTTTCATCCTTTATTTCAGCAATCATTACTTCACAATTGGGCATGGATTTTATTAACTTCAATGCTTTTTTTGTACTTAATACACTACAAGCAGTAGCCAGCCAGTCGGCAGTTGCGCCATCTGGTGCGATAACGGTTACATTCTTTCGTTCGGTTAAGCCCATTCCAGTAGCAGGATTTACGATATGGGAATAATACTTTCCATTGAATGTTACATATTGATACATATCGCCAGACGTAGCTACGGCTTGATTTTGAAGTACTAAATATCGTTGTAATAGTTCCTCTGAATTGGGAACATTAATACCAATTTTCCAGCCAGATGTTCCTTCCCAACTCATGGCTAAGTCTCCTCCAGCATCTACCAACACTTTTTTAAAACCTTTTTCCCGATAAAAATCTACAACCACTTGTGCAATATATCCTTTGGCAATACCGCCTAAATCTAATAAAGTATTAGGCTTTGATAGTCTGACACTTTTATTAGCAGGGTTCATCTGGATAGCACGATAGCCTACCGTTTTAATGGCTTCTTGCAAAACTATAGGTTGGGGTAAAATTTTATCTTTTCTGGTTTTTCTCCATAGCTTTACCACCCTACCAATACTAATATCAAAAGCACCATTGCTTTTCAGAGAAGCTTGTACTGATTTTTGTAAAATATCCCACAAGGCAGGCGTTACCTGTGTAAAAGATTTTTGTCCTGCTTTTGTACTCAATTTTGAAAGCTCACTATTTTCAAGATAATCGCTATAAATAAGGTTGAGCGAATCTACGAGCAGGTAAGCCTGTTTCGTAACTTCTTTAATTTGGATAGAGTCGTTTGCGTAAACAGTAATGTTAAAAGGAGAGCCCATTTTGGGCTGTGAGAAATTAAATTTTAGTGACTGACCAAACGAATATGTTAGTGGAAATAATAAAAAAATAAAAAACAGTTTCATGAATTGGAATTTTACAATCATTTAATAAGAATTTTTATCGAAATCTTTTAAAAGTACAAAAAAGATAGTAATTTTGTCTTGCAAATAACAATATCAACGATATTTGCCATGTTAGATACATCCAAGTTCCTTTTCGAAGCCCTCACATATGACGACGTGCTTCTTCTTCCTGCTTATTCAGAAGTTCTTCCACGAGATACAAGTACGCAATCAAAACTTACTCGTAACATTGTTTTAAATACCCCAATTGTTTCCGCTGCGATGGATACTGTTACCGAAGCTGATTTAGCCATTGCTATGGCACAAGAAGGTGGTATCGGAATCATTCATAAAAATATGACTATTGCCCAACAGGCTGCCCAAGTAAGAAAAGTAAAACGTTCGGAATCTGGAATGATTATAGATCCGATTACCCTTACTGAAGGACAAACCTTAGGTGATGCACATCGTATAATGCGTGATTTTAAAATAGGTGGTATTCCAGTAGTTAACGATGGAGGAAAGTTGATTGGTATCCTTACTAACAGAGACTTGCGTTTCCAAAAAGATTTGACAAAATTGGTTACTGAAATAATGACCAAAGTAAATCTTATTACTGCCAAAGAGGGAATTTCATTAGAAGATGCTGAAAGCATTTTACAAGAATATAAAATTGAAAAATTACCAATCGTTGATGCCAACCAAACATTGATTGGATTGATAACGTACAAAGATATTTTGAAGAGAAAAAGTCACCCAAATGCTTCAAAAGATTCTTTAGGTCGTTTAAGAGTAGGTGCTGCTGTAGGCGTAACAGCAGATTTATTAGAAAGAGTAGCCGCTTTAGTAAAAGTTGGCGTAGATGTAGTAAGTATTGATACTGCCCACGGACATTCTAAAGGAGTAATTGATGCGTTGAAATCAGTAAAAGCAACTTTCCCTAATTTAGATGTTATTGTAGGTAACGTTGCTACTGGCGACGGTGCAAGAGCGTTAGCGTTAGCTGGTGCAGATGCTATTAAAGTAGGAGTAGGCCCAGGTAGTATTTGTACAACGCGTATTATTGCTGGCGTTGGGATGCCACAATTAACCGCAGTTTATGAAGCAGCCTTGGCTGTTGCCGACTTAAACGTACCTATTATCGCAGATGGAGGTATTCGTTTTTCGGGTGATATTGTAAAGGCTATTGCTGGTGGAGCAAGTACTGTGATGATTGGTTCGATGTTAGCTGGTACAGATGAAGCACCGGGCGAAATAGTACTTTTTGAAGGACGTAAATATAAAACTTACCGCGGTATGGGTTCTGTTGAAGCGATGGAGGATGGTTCTAAAGACCGTTATTTCCAAGATGCTGAAGACGACATCAAGAAATTGGTACCAGAAGGTATTGTAGGTAGAGTACCATTCAAAGGAGCAGTTTCTGAAATCATTTATCAGATGGTAGGAGGACTAAAGGCTGGAATGGGCTATTGCGGTGCTGGAAACATAGAAGCGATGCAAAAAGCAAAGTTTGTAAAGATAACAGCAGCAGGTTCTAGAGAGAGCCATCCACACGATATTACTATTTCAAAAGAAGCACCTAACTACAGTGCCAAATAAGAATAAATTATTTTAGTCCGTTATTTGTGAAAAATTAATAACGGACTAAAAATTATATTATATGAAGAAACAACATTTGCTATTCATTATTGTAAGCCTACTTTATTCATTGAATACTTTTTCACAGGATAAAAAAAACGAAGAAACTAAGCCTCAGGAATCAAAACCTCAAGAAGTTAAATCTCAAGAAGTAAAACCTCAGGAAATAAAGCCTAAAGAAATAAAAAAAGATACTTCGTACTGGAAGAAGAAAACACAATATGGTGCTAATTTCAGTAATGCAGGTTTTAGTAATTGGAGCCCCGGAGGGCAAAATGCCACAGGTTTTACGGTTTTTTTCAATACAAAAAGAGAATACACCAGAGGTAAAACTACTTGGGTAAACGATTTGCAAATGCAATACGGCTTGCTTGATAATGGAAATGGTTTTAGAAAGAGCATCGATCGATTGTTCTTTGATTCTAAGGTTGGTCATAAATTATCCCCACGCTGGGCTTTGGTGGGTGTGTTTAACTTTCAGTCGCAGTTTACCTCAGGTTATAAATATGGAGATGTAGCAACGAATGATATAAAAATCTCTAATTTTTTATCACCTGCGTATATTACCGAATCGATAGGGTTTGAATGGAAGCCCAAACCATATTTTGGAATGGTATTTTCTCCGGGTGCTATCCGTCAAACAATCGTAACTGATGATGGTGTAAGAGAAAGAGACCCCGTAACGGGTGCTTTGCAAGTAGCCTATGGTGTTCACGTAGGTTCTAAATTTAGAAATGACTTTGCCCTTATCCAGATTGTCTCAAATTTTGATAAAGACATTGCTAAAAATATCAATCTAAAATTACGTCATCAGGTTTTTATTAATGCCAACTCGTTGGCCCATATTGATAATAGAATAGATGCGAAAATAGCAGCAAAAATTAATAAATATTTTAGTGCTACTTTTGATTTAATTGTATTGTATGACGACGATTTAAGCATGAAAATTCAGCAGGCAAGAAATTTAGGGCTTGGCTTTTTGTATACATTTTAAGAATTTTCACCATATTAGCATTGTTAACACATTTCATAGTTTTCAAAAACACTCAGACAATGCTAAAAGAATTTAGAAAATTTATTGCCCACGGGAATGTCCTTGATTTGGCAATAGGAGTAATTATCGGAGGTGCTTTCGGTAAAATAGTTACTTCATTAGTGGATGATATCCTGATGCCATTAATTGGCATAGCAATAGGAGGAGAAGATTTCGCAAAACTATCTGTGATGGTAGGCAAAGCCGAGGTAAAGTATGGAAGTTTTATTCAGGTAGTAGTGCAGTTTTTGATTATTGCTTTTGTGATTTTTATGATTATAAAAGTAGCCAACAAAGCTGGATTGACTGATAAAAGGACAGAAGAAAAAGCATAAAATGATTTAATATCATTCAAGGAAGCCCAAAGTGTAATAACTTTGGGCTTTTATTTTTCCAAGGGAAATAGTAGAAGAGGGCTGAGATTTTGGTTACTTTGCAAATTGAATTTTTAGAGATTAATAAAAGGCTGTAATATGAAAAAAATCGCAATCTTGGGCGGAGGAGAAAGTGGCGTTGGGGCAGCATTATTGGCAAAAGCAAAAGGCTTTGAGGTTTTCTTGTCGGATAAAGGTATTTTGTCAGATAAGTACAAAGAGATATTGAATCAGAATGAAATTCCTTTTGAAGAAGGAGAACACACTGAAAGCAAAATTCTGGATGCTGATGAGGTAGTGAAAAGCCCAGGCATTCCTGACAAAGTAGCATTAATTCAGAAGTTAAAATCACTCAGAATTCCTATTATTTCTGAAATAGAGCTTGCGTCTCGTTATACCAAGGCTAAAATTGTCGCTATTACGGGTAGCAACGGAAAAACTACTACTACACTCTTGACCTATCATTTACTGAAAAATGCGGGCTTGAATGTTGGCTTAGCTGGAAATATAGGCGAAAGTTTTGCCAAGCAAGTAATTGAAGATAAGCTTGATTATTTTGTGCTGGAACTTAGTAGCTTCCAATTAGATAATTGCTTCGAGTTTAAAGCTGATGTTGCCATTTTGTTGAATATCACGCCCGACCATTTGGATAGATATAACTACGAATTTCAGAACTATATTGATTCCAAGTTCAGGGTATTACAAAATATGACGCCAACTGATAATTTTATTTTTTATCAAGAAAGCGAAGCCTTAGCTAATGAACTGACTAAAAAGACATTTCCGATAAATTATCTGCCAGTTTCATTACAAGAAAAAGTATCTGAAGGAGGTTATTTTTTGGACGAAGACCTAGAAGTTACTTATCAAGGTAATCATTTTTCATTTCCTCAGGCAGACTTACCTATCAAGGGTTCACATAATGCGATTAATGCGATGTCTGCTATATTAGTAGCCAAGGTATTGGGTATCGAAAACGATAAAATAACTGAAGGGCTGAAGAGTTTTAAAAGCGTTGAACATCGCCTAGAGCCTTGTGGGGAAGTAGGAGGCGTAAAGTTTGTGAATGATTCAAAGGCAACTAATGTAGATTCTGTTTTTTATGCCTTAGGCAGTTTCAACGAGCCAATCGTATTGATTATGGGTGGGGTTGATAAAGGAAATGATTACAGCCAGATTGAAGCGTTGGTGGAACAAAAAGTAAAGGCCTTAATCTGTATGGGTACGGATAACCAGAAACTATTAGATTTCTTTGGAAAAAAAGTACCCTTGATTTTTTCAGTGGATAGCCTAATAAAAGCCGTAGATTTAGGACAAGAAGTTGCTAGTCAGGGAGACGTAGTGTTGCTTTCGCCAGCTTGTGCTAGTTTTGATTTATTTAAAAATTATGAAGACCGCGGTCGTCAATTCAAAGAAGCTGTAGCAGCCCTGACAATTGCTTAAAGAGAAATTTTATTCAAAAATATTAGTGACAAATGGTGACAAATTGGTTAAAGGATAACCTAAAAGGTGATCATCAAATATGGACGATTGTGGCTACCTTATCAATGATAAGCATCATTGTAGTAGCAAGTGCTTCGGGAAAGTTAGCGGTGATGGTTAATGGCGGAGGTATTTTTTATCATATTATCAAGCATATTATTCTGGTATCGTTGGGGCTTGGGTCTATGTGGTTTTTTCATCGATTAGACTACCATCGTTTTGCGATGTATTCCAATGCAGGCGTAATTCTGTCTTTTGTGCTATTGATTTATGCCTATAAATTTGAACAAGGAATTAACCACGCCAATCGTTGGATTCACGTAGGAGGATTAACTTTCATGCCCTCCGATTTAGCCAAATTGTCTTTAATCACCAATTTGGCAGCTATGCTTGCCAAGCGACAGCACGTTAATTATACTTTCAAAGAAATTTTACCAATGATTATCAAAATCATTTTGGTATGTTCGGCCATTGCACTTACTAACGTTTCTACATCTTTACTTTTATTTACTACTTGTTTCTTATTGATGTTTTTTGGGCGAGTTCCCAGTCAATATTTGCTCATGGCCTTAGTCGGTATTTTTATTACCGCTACTTTGCTGGTCATGACAGGAACGGGGAGTCGTATTGAAACGGCTCGAAATCGTGTGATTAACTTTGCCAGTAATTGGAATGGAAGTAAGCGTAAGGATGCTTCACAGACTACCGACTACCAAATAGAGCGAAGTTTCTATGCGATTGCTAACGGAGGAATAGTAGGAAAAGGACCCGGAAAAAGTCAGCAACGATATTTTTTGACAGAATCTGAATCAGACTTTATTTATGCCATTATTATTGAAGAATGGGGCATGATTGGCGGAGTAATTGTATTGGGGCTTTACCTATGGTTTTTGTATAGAGGCATGAAAGCTGTAGATAGCTCTGGGCGAGCCTTCGGGGGCTTGCTTTCAGCAGGACTAACTTTTAGTTTAGTCATTCAGGCCATGGTACACATGGGCGTTGCTACAGGACTTGGGCCAGTAACAGGACAAAACCTACCTTTATTAAGTATGGGGGGTAGCTCGTTGTTATTCACTGGGGCAATGGTAGGCATTATTATTGCAGTGAGTAGAGACAAAGTGAAAAATCCGATTTTATAGGGTTGCTAAGTTATTGTGTTTAGAAGCAACTTATATTTTAGCATATCAATCGCCTAAAAAGTATTACCTAATCATCACTTTTAAGCACATTATTAATATACATTCAAATGACAAAAGTCATCATCTCTGGTGGAGGAACAGGCGGACACATATATCCAGCCATTGCTATTGCTAATGCATTAAAAGAAATAAATCCTGACATTGAAGTTTTGTTCGTAGGAGCAGAAGGAAAAATGGAAATGGAAAAAGTACCAAAGGCTGGTTATCCCATTATTGGTTTACCTATTGCAGGCATCAACCGTTCTAATGTATTGGCTAACCTTAGTTTCCCACGGAAATTAATAGCCAGCTTAAGCGAAGCACGAGCCATCATCAAAGATTTCAAGCCTGATGTGGCGGTTGGTGTAGGCGGATATGCTTCTGGTCCTTTGCTATTGGCAGCCTCTATGATGGGGATACCTTACCTGATTCAAGAGCAAAATTCTTATGCGGGTGTTACTAATAAATTTTTGGCTAAAAAAGCCCGAAAAATTTGTGTAGCATATCCAAAAATGGACGCCTTTTTTGCGGCTGAAAAGATAAAAATGACGGGCAACCCTGTTAGAAAAGATATTTTAGAGGTAAAATCAAAAAGAGATGAAGCATTAAAACACTTTGGACTAGATGCTGATAAAAAAACAGTATTGGTGATAGGTGGAAGTCAAGGAGCGAGGACAATTAATGAAGCGATTGATGCAGGCTTGACCAACTTGGTGGGTGCAGGCTATCAGGTTGTGTGGCAAACTGGCAAACTTTATATAGAAAGAGCCAAAACCACCGCTAGTGTTTTTAAAGGACAAGTATATGTGTCTGACTTTATCTATGAAATGGATTTAGCCTATGCCGTGGCCGATGTAGTAGTTTCTAGAGCAGGAGCTTTGTCGGTTTCTGAATTATGTTTAGCGGCTAAACCAGCTATCCTAGTGCCTTTGCCTACCGCCGCTGAAGACCATCAGACGATGAACGCCATGAGCTTGGTAAACAATGATGCGGCTATTTTAGTGAAAGACATCACCGCCCGTGAAACCCTTGTGAAAGCAACCATAGATTTGCTTCAAGATGTAGAAAAGCAAGCTATTTTGAGTAAGAATATTCATCAGCTAGCCAAACCAGAAGCCGCCAAAGAAATAGCAGGAGAAGTATTAAAGTTAATTAAACAGTAAAAGTCGATGAATGTTTTATGCGAAAGGTTATTAAAACTTCGTTCATTACTTAATCGTAATTCATATCCTGAACATTTCAATGAATAGAAAAATATTATTGTTCATTTTAGGCTTTTGCTTATGTATCAACAATTTTTTGAACGCCCAGTCGATTGCTGGTGTATGGCAACAAATAAATAAGAGTGGCCATACAACGACGCTGATTTGCACTGAAAATTATTTGATGTTTGCTGTGTATAAAGTAAGCGACAAAAAACTTGTCAGTAGTGGCGGAGGAAGTTTTGAAATATTGAAAGCTGATGCTAAAACGATTTTGTCTTACAAAAGAGATTTCAACACAGAAGATTCTACGTTGGTTGGTTTAACAGTAGCGAATATATTTTCTATCGACAAAAAGAAGTTGACAGTTGCTCAAGGACCTTTAGCAGGTACTTGGTCTCGCATAGAAGAAAAGGCTAATCCAACGCCTCTTTCAAATGCTCTGTGGCGATTACGCGCGAAGGAAGATAAAGACTTTAAAATGCAAACCGTATTTAAAGGGCCTTTTAAAACAATAAAAATATTATCAGGTCAATACTTTCAGTGGGCGAGTTTCAATATTGATACCCATCAATTTTTTGGCACTTTTGGAGGTGTTTTTAGCAAAAACAAAGAGAAATATACTGAAAAAATCAAATTTTCGTCTAACAATATCAAAGTAGTAGGTACTTCATTTGAATATGATTGTGTATTAAATGGCAAAGACTGGATTCATGCTGGGCAAACGTCAAAAGGTGAAAGAACACATGAAATATGGGAAAAAGGCTATTAATCATTGAAACTTTAAACATGAGTCATCCCGAATTTTCTCATAAATCAGTAAATTTTAAAAGATTTCAGAGATTTTTGGATTTATACTCGACCTTACTTTTTGTCTTGATACAAAAAGTAACAAAAAAATCAAGAATTCCTAAACTCGCTTCGCTCAAACAGTAGGAATTCGGGGAAACTTAACTACAAAAGCGGTCTAAATTAGTTTTTAGACCGCTTTTTTGTGATTTTAAAATTCGGGATGACTCATTTTTTTTAGTGTTAAAAAAAAAAATAATGTTCTATGCAATCCAAGCTTTAATGTATTGCGTAGATATGTTTGAAAGCGTGAAAGAATTGAATGATTAAAACGATAATGATTTTTAAATAAATAAATGCCGCCATGCAAAAGTTAACAAAAATATTCAGAATAACGAGCATAATCATTTTAAGCCTTTTTGTAGGTTTCGTTGTGTATGCAAATTGGGAAGAGCCCCCATTATCAGACCGCCTCAATCTAAAACCAATTTCTCTAGCTGTTTTTAACCTCAATCGTGAATTGTCTGAACATGATAGTTTAAATATCGCCAATAAACTATCCACTAACACAGGTATTACTGCCGCCACAGTAAATCGTATGGGAAGAACAGTTAGTGTTACTTTCCACGGAGATGAAACCTCAGAAGAAGCGCTCAATAAAGCGATTACTTCTGAGGGCTTCAGTCCAATGAAAGTAGATTTTACGGCTTTTAAAGGGCCACAATGCCCCGTACCGACCGAATACATTGATTTTATTTTAAATGCCAAGAAAGCTTTATGCTTTAGATAATGTGCTTATTCCATTACCCATCACATTTTAACCGATATACTTCGTCTATAGTTACGTTAATTATTATTACTCAACGTTCTTTTTGCTCGTATATTTCTAAAACTAATCGTAAAAGTTAGGCATCTCGAGCGTGCACTACTTTTGCAATCATCGGTAAAATTTTAATAACATGAAAAAAACAATGCAACTATGGGGGGCTTTCCTCATGGCAGGGATACTTGTGTTTACATCTTGCAAAAAAGATGAAGAAGTAGTAGCACCAAAATCTCTGTATGAACGCCTAGGTGGAAACGCAGCTATATCGGCTGTTATCGACCAGTTTATTGCCAATGTAGCTGCTGATGCTAGGATTAATGCTTTTTTTGCAGATGCAGCTGCTGACCCTGCACGTTTGACTAGATTACGCAATAACCTGATTAATCAAGTTGGAATGGCTACGGGTGGGATGGAGAAATACACAGGACTTGACATGAAAACAGCTCACAAAGGGATGGGAATAGAGGAGGTACATTTTAATGCTTTGGTAGAAGATTTATCTTTATCATTGGATAAATTCAAAGTGCCTTCTACTGAGAAAACAGAGTTGTTAACTGCTTTAGCAGCCCTTAAAGGAGATATTGTTGAGGGTTCTACGAGTGTTTATACACGTTTAGGAGGAAATGCCGCAATTACGCTAGTTATCGATGATTTTATCGGAAAAGTAGCTGCAGATGCTCGTATTAATTCATTTTTTGCTGCGGCAGCAGCTGACCCAGCTCGTTTGAATCGTTTGAAGATGAACCTAGTCAATCAGGTTGGACAAGCTTCTGGTGGACCAGAAAAATACACAGGCAAAGATATGAAGACAGCCCACAAAGGCATGAATCTAACAGATGCTCATTTTAATGCATTGGTAGAAGACCTGACGGCATCTTTGGTGAAGTTTAAAGTAGAGTCGAGGACTAAAATTCAGTTATTGACAGTTTTAGCAAGTTTAAGAGGCGACATTGTAGGACAATAATTTTACAGCTAAAGGGTAAAGGGTTTTCTAGCATAGAATATAGTATTCCATCTTATTAATCCCTTTACCCTCTTTTTAAAGTGTTTTATAGTTAAAAACTATTATTATATATAAATTATCAATTTTCACTATTGAAAATCATTGTGTAATTTTGTTTGAGGTTTATATGGAATAGGAAATTGCTAATGAATATTAACAATAAAGTTGACAAAAATCAGTTTCGAATATTTAAAACACACCTACCTTTCGGGCAGAATTTAAAAGCCCTAAAAATTGTATTTTTTTTATAAATGAAGCCAAAGAATGGGCTTGTTATTTATAAGTATTCTAAATTATTGATAAGTATAAATAATTAGCCGTTATTAGAACCAATCATAATCATTCGTGTTGTAATTTTACACAATTATTCAATTTGTGAAAATATGGCACACAGCATTACAAATTGTTTAATTATATAGCGACCAACAGAGGCAATTAAACCTCATTGAAGCGAATCGGAATTGTAAGGAGTCATGGAAAATATTTTCAAAGCATTAAGTTTATCATATAAGTCTGCCCCTTTAGCGGTGCGAGAACAAGTAGCTCTTACTGAGGAGGAAATTAAAAATTTCTCACTTAAAATCAGAGATTTATTTGGCATTCAAGAAAGCCTTGTTGTTTCTACTTGCAACCGTACAGAAGTATATTACGTATCAGAACAGAACATCACGGCAGCATTAATCAAAGTGTTATTAATCGAAAAAGGGATTACTGATACTGCTTTATATGTTGATTATTTCCATCAGCTAAATACACAATCAGAGGCTGTTCAACACCTTTTTGAAGTAGCAACAGGTTTGCATTCAAAAGTAGTTGGCGATTTACAAATACCTAACCAAGTTAAACAATCTTATCAAATCGCTGCTGATTTGAATATGGCTGGCCCATTCCTTCACCGTTTGATGCACACTATCTTTTTTGCAAATAAACGTGTTGCACAAGAAACATCTTTCCGCGACGGGGCAGCTTCAACATCGTATGCTGCAGTAGCTTTAACAGAAGAAGTAACTAGGAATATCAATAATCCCAAAGTATTAATTTTAGGGTTAGGCGAAATAGGTATTGATGTTTGTAAAAACATGGCAGACCAAGAATTTGCAGAGATTACGGTAATGAATCGTACGCTTGCAAAAGCAGAAAAAATTGCGGCGGGTCGTAATTTCAGAGTTGCAGATTTTGCAACGTTAGAAAGAGAAATTAAAAGAGCCGATGTAATTATTTCTTCTGTAATGATTGACAAACCAATTGTTACGAAAGAATTGATTGAAAAAATAGGTATTCTTACGTTTAAATATTTTATAGATTTATCAGTTCCTAGAAGTGTAGAAGATAACGTAGAGGATATTCCAGGAGCATTAGTATATAACATCGATAGCCTACGCGAACGTGCCGATGAGGCATTAAAAAGTCGTTTAGCATCAATTCCGCATGTACAACGCATTATCACAGAAGCCATCGTAGGATTTGATGATTGGTCGAAAGAAATGGTTGTTTCGCCAACGATTAATAAATTGAAAAATGCTTTAGAGCAAATTCGTAAAGAAGAGATGGCTCGCCATTTAAAGAATCTTTCACCAGAAGAGTCTGAGAAAATCGAGAAAATCACGATGGGAATTGTTCAGAAAATCATGAAGCTACCTGTACTTCAATTAAAGGCAGCTTGTAAACGTGGAGACGCAGACCAATTAGTAGATGTCATCAATGAATTATTTGATTTGGAAAAACATTCAGATACTTCAGCTTATAGTCACTAATAGAAGAGATATAAAACTTTGAGAACCTGCGAATTATTTCGCAGGTTTTTTGTTTTTAGGTAAATATACATTTCAACACTATGCTTATAATTCGCAGATTTGTTCGTATTCTTCCTTTGGTATTGCTGATATTGTTAGGGATATGGGCTTGGGAGAAATTTAAAAGTTTAAAGAATCCTTTTGGTGATACTGAGCCCGAGGTATCGCATAGCGTATTGCTACAAAAAATAACCTCAATGGGGAAATTAGAGTTGGTAAAATATAACTTTAGGGATGTGGTTGAAAGCCGTATTAAAAAGAATTTTTTACCAGATGCCAAAGTATTACTAATTGTAACGGGCGAGGCCACAGGGTGTTTGGATTTAACTAAGATTAGAGTAGCTGATATTACCGAAGAGGATAGTGTGCTAGTAGTTCATTTGCCAGAACCAGAGATTTGTAATTATAAAATCGACCATTCTAAGTCAAGGGTTTATAATACTGAATATGCTTTTATGGACGAAGCAAAGCTAGTAGATGATGCTTTTAAAAAAGCAGAGGTACAAGTAGCGCAATCTGCCAGAGAAATGGGGATTTTAGACCAAACAAAAAAATCGGCAGAACAGATTTTAAAACCATTTTTGGAAACAGTATCGAAAAAAAAGGTGATTTTGAGATATTCGATGAAAGATAAAAAAAGAGAATTAGGTTAAAAAAATAGTGGATTAGTTGTCAACAACTAATCCACATGAAATTATTATCTATGCCCGAAAATAGCAGAGCCTACTCTTACTAAAGTAGCTCCTTCTTCCGCAGCAATCAGAAAATCACCTGACATTCCCATAGAAATTTCTTTTAACTGAAAGTTCTCTGTTTCAGGGGTTTGTTGTTTTAGTTCTTCAAAAAAAGTCTTTAAACTTCTAAATTCTAACCTGATTTGATTTTCGTCATCGGTGTTAGTAGCCATGCCCATTACACCCACAATTCTGATGTTGTTCATGCTGTGGAATTCATCGGAATTTAAGAGTTCTTTGGCTTCATCTTGTGATAATCCAAATTTTGTTTCCTCCTCAGCAATATAAATTTGCAATAAACAGTCAATTATTCTATTATTTTTAGTAGCTTGTTTATTAATTTCCTGAAGTAGTTTTAAAGAATCAACAGAATGTATCATTGTTACAAAGGAAGCCATATACTTTACTTTATTGCTTTGTAAATGACCAATCAGATGCCATTCAATATCTTTAGGCAGTATTTCCCATTTTTCAACCATTTCTTGGACTTTGTTCTCACCAAAGATTTTACAGCCAGCTTGATAGGCTTCTTCCAAATCAGCAATAGGTTTGGTTTTAGTAACAGCTATCAAACGGGCAGAGGTGCCTTGTAACTGAAACTTGATATTATCTAAATTTTTTGCAATGCTCATTGTTCAAAAATTTTGGTAAATACTTGTATTTTTGTGTTATCGGGGGTAAACACTTAGTTTTACAAAATTAAACCAAACTTATAACGTTTAAAGTTAATACAACCATAAATTATCAAATACTAGCCAATGGAGGAGTATAATCCAAATAGACAAAGTGAACAGAAACTTAAAATCGCCGTTGCTGTATTGATTATTTTAGTAACAGCACTAGGGTTTTTATATTTCAGAGAACGACAGTTTAATAAAAGAAATGAAGAACTAGGTATTTTACATGCAAAGGACTTATTAGTCGCCACTACTAAATTAGACTCTATTGAAAATCAATTAAATGCCAAAATAATTGAGATTAAACGGTTAGGAGGTGACGTAAGCGAGCTAGTTCGTGCGAAAGAACAATTGCAAAAAGACAAAATAGCCTTACAGAAATCAGAAGGATTTTCGATGAAAAGGTATGAGTCTAAAATCAAGAAGTATCTTACTTTACTCGGCGAAAAAGATAATGAGCTAATCAACCTAAGAAAAGAGAATGGTATTTTAGCAGCCATGAACGATTCGCTCAGCAAAGAGGCTCAGGCATTACTTCAAGACGTTACTTATGCCCAAAAAGCGCTGAACGATTCTGCCATCAATTATACGCTTCGCCAAAAAGAATTATCAGAAAGAAATAGAGAGTTATCCGAGAAGGTTTCGCAAGCATCTGCTTTGCATGCTGAAAGCATTAATGTGTATGCGATTTCTACCAAAGGAAAAGAAAGTGATGGAGGTGTATATAAATCAAAGAAGGTTGATAAAGTAAGAATCACCTTTTATTTGCAAGAAAATCCTTTGACAAATCTTGAAGCAAAAGTAATCTTTTTAAGAATCATCGACCCACAAGGACAGTCAATTGCTGATATGAGCACTGGTTCGGGGAGCTTTACTTATAAGAATAAAGAGATTACCTATACTGCTAAACAGAAAATTGTTTACGATAATCATCACCAATCTGTTGAGTTTGTATATAGCCGTGGACAAGCCTATAAAGAAGGCAGACACATCATAGAACTATACGCTGAAGGCTATAAAATAGGGGATGGCTTCTTTGAAGTAAAGTAATGGATAAAGGGATTTACTACGGTGAATCCCTTTAATTTTGGTATATAATATCATTTCTTCAAAGCCGAAGGCGTATAACCATATTTCTCTTTGAAAGCTTTGATAAAGTGAGACACACTTTCGTAGCCTATTTCCATACTGATTTCCGAAACATTCTTCTCCGTTTTTTCAATCTGTAAATAAGCATATTCCAGTCGTTTATTTTTTATCCACAAAGCAGGAGTCGTATTAAATTCTTGTTGAAAATCTCTTTTAAAAGCAGATAAGCTTCTTCCTGAAAGCCTTGATAGTTCTTCTAATGACAGTGGTTTTAGGTAATATGAATTCATCAAAAACGCTAAATCAGGCTTTTCCCCTTTATACAAGCTGAATAGGATTGATTTAAACTGTTTGGAATGGTCTATTTCCAGAATATGCAAAAGCAATTCTTGAAGTTTTAGCCGTAAGAAATGATTCAGATACTGGGTTTCATGATGAAAGTAAGGGAAAATAGACTCCGTAAATTTATCCAAACTCTCCGTGATTTCTAAAACCAATAACTCGCTCGCATTATTCCACATTCCTTGCAAAGTTTGGCTACGCTGATATTCTTCAAAGAGGTCTAAGTGTTGACTAACAAATTCCTTCAGAAGTTTTTCATTAAAGAAAAACACTAAGCTCCTGTAGCTTGCATCAATCGTTTCTTGCATCAGATAATACCCCCTCGGAATAAAAACAACACTGCCCTTGCGGACAAGGATAGTTTGGCTGGGCAAAGTAAAACGCTTTTCGCCATCTAGTACAAAAATCATGGCGTGTTCTTCAAAAAACACTTCGTTTTTTAGCGGTGGGTCTTGATCGCGATAAGCAACGAAGGTCATATCCTGAATTTTCAAGGACTGAAATTCACCAGCATGTATAAGGGAAGGGACTCTAATCATAGCAAAAATTTATACATTTCTTTTGGTATTTCAATAGTATTTAGGCAGAAAAATTGCATCGCTATGACGCATTTTTTGCAATGTCCTGTCCTGAGGTTCAATCTTTGTTAAGTGTTTTTAACTTTTTGAATGCAACATTCTACATAAACTTTGCATCTTCTTAAAAAAATCATCAAAACACTAAACGCTATGATCTTTAAACCTACCTTATTTGTATTATTCCTACTTATTACCATTCAGACATTCGGACAGTCAACTATCTCAGGAATAGTAGTTGACGAAAAAAAGCAGGCAGCCTCGTTTGCTAATATATTAATTTTGAACGAAAAAGATTCTACGATGCTAAAGGGAGCTGTGGCAGACGTCGATGGCAATTTTACCGTTTCACAAATCCCTCATAATTCCTATTTGTTATCCATTACGGCAATCGGATACAAAAAATATTATCAAAAAATTGATGTACGTGCTAATCTGAATGTTGGAAGTATTCAACTGGCGTTAGAGTCTAAAAACCTTGCAGAAGTAGAAGTAACCGTTAAGAAACAATTAATAGAACGAACGGGTGATAAAATGATTATGAATGTGGATGCTAGCCCTGTTACTTCTGGTTTGAACGGTTTAGAGTTGATGGAAAAAGTGCCGGGCGTTACGGTAGATAGAAATGCTGAGACGATTAAAGTAAATGGAAAAGCTGGTGTAATGGTGATGATTGATGATAGAAAAACCTATTTGAGCGAAGAGCAATTGGCCAATTTCTTGAAAACATTAAAAAGTGACGACATTGATAAAATAGAAGTAATCACAAACCCATCAGCCCGTTATGATGCCTCGGGTACTACGGCGATTATCAATATCAAAACCAAAAAAGGAAAGAATTTTGGGACTAATTACATCATTGATATGGGTGTTGGCTATAGTAATTATAAGGAATATGGTAGTTTCCCTAAAAACAGTCAGGGAATTACGATGAATGCTAAAAAAGGGAAATATACAGTTTATGCCAATCTTAGTAGAAATTATATGACTTGGCTAAATGCCGCCAATGAATACCAAGAACTATTTAAAGGAGACCAAGTTGTTGAAACACGTAAAAACGTTGGTAAATCTTTAGGAAGTGGCGAATCGTGGTCATCTAAATTTGCCTTTGATTATGACTTTAGCAAGAGTACAAGCCTTGGAGTATCGTTACAAGGAGCTATTTCTGATAATCCCCTAGACAGAACGACCAACCAAGTTAATAAGCAAGAGAATGTAACTCAGTTGCTAGAAATGATTCGTAATAGAGATTATACTAATAAAAACTTCCTGATTAATACCCATTGGAAACAAAATTTTGATACATCAGGAACAGTGCTGAATGTTGATTTTGATATAATTGTAAACAGAACAAAATCCAATGATCGCTTTCAAACATCTACGGTATTTGAAAGTCAAACAGATTTGGTGAAAAACCAAATTATTGCTCCTGATAATGCATTGACTTATGTTTTTAAAGCAGATTTTGTTAAAAACCTTACTAAAAAAGTAAAGCTAGAGACTGGGCTTAAAACAAGTTTTTCGGATAATGAAAAAGACTTTAACGACAATTTCAGAGACAACGGAGCATTAGTAAACTCTTATTTCCGTTTTAGACAAAATATCTATGCAGGGTATTTTATGCTAAACGCTGAACTAAGCAAAACCCTGAACTTACAACTAGGTTTAAGAGGAGAACAAACTGATAATTCAGGAAAAGATAGAGATGGAGTGGGGCTTTCAGCACAAAATTATTTTAACCTGTTTCCTACCCTTTCATTAAATAAAAAAGTTACGAAAGACTATGCCATTTCTTTTGGGTTCTCTAGAAGAATTAACAGACCAGATGCTAACAATTATAATACATTCAATCGTTTCTTTTCGCCACAACAATATTCAAGAGGTAATCCAAATTTGTTACCATCTATCCAAAACAAAGTTTCTTTGACACACACTATTAAAGATGCTTTTAGCTTTAGTTTTGATTATGTAAAGGTAGACCAGTTTTTTTCAGATGTTTACGACCTCGACACTACTTTTATTACAGGACGCAGGTATATACGCGAATCTGTTGAAAACGTAAATGGGAAAATATCATGGTGGAGTTTCAGTACATCATTACCATTTAATTTGACCAAATGGTGGAATGTTAATATCAACATTTGGAGTGGTATTAATGTGTATAATTATCAAAGAGAAAAGGCTGTAGTAGATGTCAACCAGTTTTATAGCGGGCTTTATCTTCAACAAACATTTACGCTTAATAAAACCCTCTCTGCTGAGATTTCAGGTTATATCAATTCAGGTGAAACATGGGGCTTTGAAACCAGTAAAGCCCAAGGAGCTTTCGATTTAGGTATCAAGAAATTCCTGTGGGATAAAAAAGGTACCTTGAAGATTTCTATCCAAGACCCTGCTGACTTGAACCGTTATAAAAATGTAGCCCGCACGACCGAGTTGACTTCTGCAGGGGAGTACCGTTGGGATAACCGTAGACTAAGAATCAATTTCACGTATAATTTTGGTAATACCAATGTAAAAGTCAATCAACGCCCAAGCGATAATGGTAATGATGGGGGTGGGGCTAGAGGCAGAAATTAATCGAAATATTTTGCTTTAATCTTGCGTTCCCAATCTATATCTTCTAACTTCAACATTCACAGAGAAATTGCTGATTTTCAGTTTTTTCTCTGTGAATTTTTTTATACTCAAAGCTATGGAAACTCTTCAATTAACCATCCAGCATCATATTGCTCATCTTGTTATCAATCGTCCTGATAAAGCCAATGCACTCAATCAAACGGCGTGGAATGAAATTTTTGATGTATTTACTGAACTAGACGAAAACCCAGAAGTAAGGGTCATTGTCTTGGAAGGAGGTACAAGCAAACATTTTTGTGCGGGTATTGATTTAAGCTTGCTGATGTCTGTTACGCAAACACAAACGCCTTGTGATGCTCGACGAAGAGAAAAAATACGTAAAGATATTTTAAGCCTACAAGCACCCATCAATGCCATTGAAAACTGTTCAAAACCTGTGTTAGTGGCTATTCATGGCGGTTGTATTGGCGGAGGGGTAGATTTGATTTGTGCATGTGATATGCGCTATTGTACTGACGACGCATATTTCAGTATTAAAGAAATTGACATGGGGATGGTGGCAGATTTAGGTACCTTGCAAAGATTGCCAAAACTCATTAGTGATGGTTTAGTACGAGAAATGGCATATACAGGTAGAAATGTAGATGGCAAAGAGGCGAAAGAAATCGGGATAGTAAACCGCACCTTTAGCGATAAAGAAACGATGTTGGCTGAAGTAATGAAATTGGCAACAATGATAGCACAGAAATCTCCTGTTGCTATCAGAGGAACCAAGCATATTTTATTGCATACGCGTGACCATTCAGTAGCCGATGGACTAAATTATATGGCTACTTGGAATGCAGGAATGTTACTTTCAGCCGATTTACAAGAAGCTTTTGAGGCTAAAATGACAAAAAGAGCGACGAAATTTGAAAATTGAATAATAATGTACTCCATATACCTTAGTATATTTGTGAAGAATTGACAGACAAGGCTTTTATGCCAACAACTTATGCTAACGAAGTTACAAATAAAAAACTATGCTTTAATTGAGCATCTCGTACTAACCCCTGATGTTGCCTTGAACATTGTTACAGGCGAAACAGGTGCGGGAAAGTCTATTATGTTGGGTGCCATAGGATTGTTATTGGGCAATCGTGCTGATACTCGTACACTTTTTAATCCTAACGAAAAATGTATCATCGAGGGCGAATTTGATGTTTCTGGCTATATTATCAAGAATATTTTTGAAGAAGAAGAGTTGGATTATGATGAACATTGCGTGATTCGCCGTGAGATTTCCCCGCAAGGCAAAACCCGTGCTTTTGTCAATGATACGCCTGTAAACTTGGAGACACTTCGCAGAGTATCCACACAATTGATGGATGTGCACTCGCAACACGATAATTTACTATTGGGTGCCAACGACTATCAGCTGGAAATTGTAGATACTTTTGCACAAAATCATGACTTGTTAGATAGTTATAAAAAAGATTACCAGGCTTTTTATAAGGCACAAAGAATATACGACCAACTGAAAATAGAAGCGAAAGAAAGTAAAAAAGAGTTTGATTATAATGCATTCCTCTTAGATGAACTGCAAAAAATCAAACTGAAAGCTGGCGAATTAGAAGTATTAGAACAAGAGTTAAATAAGCTAGAGAATGCGGAGGAGGTAAAGTCAAAGTTACTATTATCTGCCGAGTACCTTAATGCAACTGAACAATCAATCATTCCACTGTTGACCTCAACTTTGGCGAATTTGAACAGTATCAGTGCTTTTGGTGAGCAATATTTACAATTAAAGCAACGTCTGCAAAGTTGCTTGATTGAGCTAAAGGACATAGCAGTAGAAGTAGAAAATGAGGCAGAAGAGGTAGAATTAGACGACGAAAAAATCACTACCATTCAACAACGCCTTGATATCATCTATAATCTTTTACAGAAACATCAAGTAAAAACAGATGTTGAATTGTTGATTATTCAGAAAGAGTTAGAGCAAAAAGTAAATAAGGTACTGAATATCGACGAAGCCCTTGAAACGGCAAAAGGCGAGGTAGAGAAAACGGAAAAACAAGTATTAAAAAGTGCTGAGGCTTTATCTGCATCAAGACTTTCGGCTTTACCTATCATCGAAAAACAAATAGCTGATTTGTTGAAAGACCTAGGAATGCCTAATGCTAGCTTGAAAATAGAAAATGAAATCATCAAGCCTTCGCCAATGGGTATTAATGTGATTAATCTATTATTTTCAGCCAATAAGGGCGTTAAGCCACAACCTATCAAAAATGTAGCCTCAGGGGGGGAATTTAGCCGTTTGATGTTGGCGATAAAATATATATTGGCTAATAAACGAGCGTTACCAACGATTATTTTTGATGAAATTGATACAGGAATCTCTGGTGAGGTATCGATAAAAGTGGGCAATATGATGCGGGAAATGAGCCGAAATCACCAATTAATAGCCATTACCCATCTTCACCAAATTGCAGCACAAGGGGCAGCACACTACTTTGTGTATAAAGATAATTCTTCAGACAGAACCGTTTCAAGAATTAGAAAATTGACTAGCGAAGAGCGAGTGATGGAAATAGCCCAAATGATTGGGGGCGAAAATCCATCCAGAGCAATTATTGAAAATGCTCGTGAAATACTAAGTAAACACCTTGTCAGCTAAAAATATTGACACAACTCCTAAACGTTAAGACTTAAAAGTTTGTTATAAAAATATCGCATTTCAAACTAAACTGAAAACCATCAATATGAAGAAAATACTCTTGCCAATTTTAATGCTGCCGTTTGTTTTTGCCTGCTCGAAGTCAGAAGAAGACAAACAAAAAAAGATGATTGAAGAAGTAATGGCTGTTCATGATGAGGTAATGCCCAAAATGGATGAAATTATGATTCTAAAAGGGCAGTTAGACTCTGTCGCTAAAGTATCACCTGATTCACTAAAAGCAAAGGACTTGTATGTAGCCTTGGATTCTGCGGATGTACAGATGATGAATTGGATGGAGAAATATAATCCTGAAGAAGTAAAAGGGAAATCGGAAGAAGTAGTAGTAAAATATTACGAGGAAGAGAAAAACAAAATTGTAAAAGTAAAAGAGTTAACGAATGCTAGTATAGAAGAAGCAAAAGCTTTTTTGAAAAAATAGCCTTCATGCTTGCAAATTATTATGAAGATAAATGTTGTTCAGTCTTTGTCAGTAGTCTTTTTAGTAGTGGCTTTAGCGAGTTGTAGTAAAACTCCTAAAGAATTACCTTATTTAGGTAATAAAGAAGCTGTTAAAAAAATGGTTGATGGGGGTAAAGAAGTAGTTGATACGCTTTATCATACCATTCCAGATTTTGAATTTATCAATCAAGATTCTGTTAAAATTACCCAAGAGTTTGTTGCAGGAAAAATTTATATAGCGGATTTCTTTTTTACGACTTGCCCTACTATTTGCCCAAAAATGAAAACGCAGATGTTAAGGATTTATGAAAAGTATAAGGATAATCCTAACGTAGTATTATTGTCGCATTCTATTGACCCACGTCATGATACACCTGCGGTCTTAAAAGAGTTTCGAAGTAATTTAGGCATCAAAGGCAATAGTTGGCAAATGGTTACGGGCGATAAAGCTAAGATATATGAAATCGGACAAAAAAGCTATATGGTATCAGCCGCCGATGACCCTACACAGCCCGGTGGCGTAGTACATAGCGGAGCCTTTATATTGGTAGATAAAAATCGCCATATTCGTGGTCTTTATGATGGAACTGTCGCTGCAAAAGTAGATAATTTGATGGACGATATGGAGATACTTTTAAAAGAAACAAGTTCAAATAAATAATTACATTATTGAAACACATTTTGATGTCACCCCGATATATTACCCATAAATTAGGTTTTTCTTTGTGCTTAATAACCTTGTTTGCCATGACTGCTTGTGATAGCAAAGAGGAGATTAAACGAAAACAGTATTATATAGACGGACAGGCTTTGTATAAAATGCACTGTGCGAATTGTCACCAAGAAAAAGGAGAAGGCTTGGCAGGATTGTATCCGCCGATTGCAGGTTCTGATTTTTTGACCAAGAATAAAGAATTAGTACTCTGTTCGATGCGAAATGGTTTAATGGATACCATTGTAGTAAATGGTAAAACTTATCATCAACCAATGCCTGCTAATACACAATTACAAGCATTAGATGTAGCCGAAATAGCAACGTTTATTTATAATGAATGGGGTGGCGAAAAAACGATAACTAATGTAAAAGATGTTGAGAAGATATTAAAGACTTGTAAAAATAAGGTAGAATAAACATGAGTCATCCCGAATTTTAAAATCATAAAAAAGCGGTCGAAAAACTAATTTCGACCGCTTTTTTATGATTGATGGGCACCGAATTCCTACTGTTTGAGCGGAGCGAGTCGGTTCGCCGATGCGATTAGGAATTCTTGATTTTCTTTTGTTACTTTTCTTTCATCAAGGAAAGAAAAGTAAGGGCTAGACAATAATTAATTAGAAAACCTCTCAAATTGTCTCCAAAACCCACAATTTTAGGAAAAATTCGGGATGACTCATGTTTATGGCAAACTATTCACCTTAACAGTACCAGTTACTTTTCTAATCGTATATTCTGTAAAATCCTGATTTGAATCCATTCCTATGCCATGTAATATATTTTCAGGCGTTTTTACATCAACGGGCTTATCTGTATAAATCCTCTTGGTATCGGGGTTCCAGTATAGTTCGTCGGTAGCTAAGGTCTCGTGTTTTATCTGGTTGTTGATTAGTACCCTTCCCATGATGTGGTACACATTCCTAATACGAATATACCTTGCTGAATCACTCCTCAAAGTAGTACTATTATTCCCCAGTTTATCAAAAAAGAAAACCCTTACTTCATTAGGATACACCTTATCTTCATTCGGCATTGTCAATTGACTTTCTGTTGACATTCTAACAACTAATCTGGCAGAATCTGAATAAACCATGTTTACACCATATATTTCAGACAGGGGGCCATTATACAGCTTTTTGACGATTTCTTTTTTCTCTTCATAGCAAGCTGTTAGACAAATACTCAATAAACCAATAAAGACCAATAAAAATGGGCGTAAAACAGGTTTGACAACTCCGACAAGGACTGTCAAATCTGGAAATAGCTTCATATATATATTTAATTGATTCATACAATTAAAATAATTAATCAATTTTTGGTTTACGGAACCAGTAAAAGTCACCTAATGAGAAGCCAACTACTATTTTGCTATATTGCTCTTCTAAGCCGTTACTCGAAAGTACTCCTCTTTTCCCTCTAACAAAAGCAATGTTTACGTAAGAAATAGTACGCAAAGGCAACGATACTCCTACAGAAAAGCTCATGTCTTTGGCCGCTTCATTACCATTATAGCTATAAGGAGATTGTGTATAGTTAGCTCCTACACGATACATCACATGATTGAAATAACCAGAAATAGCATCAAACTTTGGAATATACTCAGCACCAACAGCTACAGTATAAGCATCTCTAAGACCTTCCGACGAGCCATTTAAGTTTTTATAGCCAGTCCATTTTGTAGTAGAGTAATCTAATGAAACCACTAATTTTCCTGGTTTTTCAAGGCTAACACCAAATTTATAATTGGCAGGAAGCGTTATACTTGCATTTGGGTTTGATAGGGTATCAGCATTAATAAGGGTAATGCCCGTGGCATCATAAATATCGAATCCGCCAAGATTCTTTAAACCAATCTTTTGGGCAAATTCAGCCGTTGCTCCCACATTCAAAAAATACTCTTTGCTGATTTTTGGTCTCCAAAGGTAGCCTAATTTAAAGTGGACACTTGAGTAATTAGAACGGTTAAAATATTTTACTTGATAATTTTGTCCGTCAGTAAGATTTTGTGTGGTAATATCCCGGTTGATTACACCGAATAAATAAGAGGTTTCAAGCCCCACATACATATTTTTAGTAATCCTTACACCATTGCTAACAATCGCTTTATTAAGACCACCATCACCATTGTAAGTAGTTGTCGAGCTGTCTGTTCCAATTACGTTAAGTTTTCTTGAAGTAACAGTTTTATACTCTACGTTAGAATAAGGGGTTAAACCCAATGCTAATGTCCAACGTGGTGAGGCAGGTAAAGATAACATCACAGGTCCTAAAGTTCCGTTATAGGTATTAGAACGCTGTTTGCTATCTTGCATTGCTTTGAATTCTGTATTTACACCCATTTCAAAAACAGTATAGCGGTTTCGTGCTAACATGGCTGGGTTCAATGTATTTACATAAATACCATTAGAACTAGCAACACCTAAGCCACCCGACATTGAGCTTACTGCTGTCCCACCATTGTAAACCTCGCCAATTCCTAAGAATGAAAATGGAGAATTTGTTTGTTGAGCTTGTATTGAATGAAATGCCAAAAGGCAAGAAACAGCCAAAAATAAACGAGAGAAAGACTTGAATAGGAACTTAGCAGAAAATGCTTGATTGTAACTTTTTCTATTTACAACCCTTAAAGGGATTGTTGCTCGCATAAAATTTGAAATACTATTTATTTTGTTCGACATTATATTCTAAAATTCTGTTAAGTCCAATCAGCACCAACTCTGGTATTACAAAGTTCGGGTATTTTATGCGGTTTGCAAAGAATGTAGCATCTCCGCCACATAAAATGACGTTAATTTTTGTTAAAAGCTTGTTATATTCTTCAATAAATCCATTAATCTCAGCGGTTATGCCGTTCATTACGCCACTTTGCATGGCATGGGCTGTACTTTTTCCCAAAATAATAGGGGCTTCTGCTGGTTCTAATAACGGCAAACGTTTCGTAAAAGTATTCATAGCAGTAAAACGCATCCGTACGCCAGGGGAGATAATGCCACCATGAAAGTTTTCTTCAATATCAACCAAATCGTAAGTAATACAAGTCCCCATGTCGATAATCATGGCATTGTTTTCAGGAAAAACCACCCTGGCACCAATCGCCGCAGCAATGCGGTCGGCTCCGAGGGTTTCGGGCGTATCATACAATTTAGTGATGGGTACAGGCGTGGTATTTTTTAAAAATAACAATTTAGCCTCAGTATTATCAAAATCCTGCCTTAATTGCTCTTCTGAATAACTAACTGTTGAAATAATAATATTGCTTGGCTTCAAGTGTGTTACATATTCCAATAATGCCTGATATGTAAAAGAGCCTTTTGTTTCTATCAGTTTTCCTTGTTCAAAAAGACCAATTTTAGCAAAAGTGTTTCCTAAATCTATAGCTAAATTCATATAAAATAGAAGGTGAAAAATTGCCTTAGGAATAATTTTTTCACATAAAAGTGAAAGTACATCGTTTAAAATAAAAGCAAATTTTACAATTTTGGGAACGAGTTTTTAAAATTCTTGTGTTCACTCCAAAAGATGATTGCCATCTTTGCAGAAAAATAAATAAATATTATGGAATTCTTAGAGTCTGAAATTCTTGAAAATAAAGTTAATGATATTCTCTGGTTTATTGGAATTATAATTGTTGGCCTATTAGTAAAGCGTTTGTTGTCGATATCGTTAAGTAAAATACTTTATCGTTTTATTAGGCACGATAAAGTATCTTTTCATACTTGTATTGAGATGCTCAGAAAGCCTGTAGAGCTTTTCATCATTCTATTGATGGTTTATATTGCTTTTCAATACCTACACTTTCCTACTTCTTGGAATTTGGTTGCTAGAGAAACATTTGGACTGAGAATGGTAGTGTTGAAATGTTATCAATGTGTCCTGATTTTCTCCATTTCTTGGATTCTGATTCGATTGATAAAATTCATTTCCTTGATTTTCCAAGAACGTGCCGCACTGACAGAAACTAAGCTAGACGACCAGTTTGTCCCTTTCTTCAAAGATTTGGCCATTGTGACATTGTCTGTTACTACCTTCTTTACCATGCTCGGCATTGTTTTCAAAATAGATGTAGTGGCTTTGGTTACAGGGCTTGGGATTGGGGGGCTAGCTATTGCCTTGGCAGCTAAAGAGACCTTGGAAAACTTGTTCGCTTCATTAATGCTTTTTATGGATTTGCCTTTTGTGGTTGGCGATAATATCCAAATAGATAAGGTAACGGGTGATGTCGAAAAAATTGGCTTTAGGAGTACCCGTGTAAAAACGGTAGATGGTAGTGTCGTTACGATTCCCAACCGCCTACTTACTGCACAAGCTTTAGAAAACATGAGTACCCGACAATTCCGTAGAGCAAAATCATTAATCAGACTTCAACAAGATACTTCTGCCGATACCATTCAAAAAATTGTATCTGAAATTCAGGAAACAGTAATGGCTCATAAAAATATCTATACTCCAGACCCTGGCGTTACTCGGTTTGATGGTATTGGTGATGGTTCATTAGACATTCAGGTAGCGTACAATGTTGATAGTAACAACGTAGTTATTTTAAACACTACTCGCGAAGAAATTAATTATAAAATTGTAGATATCGTAGAAAGAAACGGAGCAAAGTTCGCTAATCCTGTTGGTAGAGCTTGAATCTGAAATAATATTTTTTATAGATAGCGTTGTATTTTTTGTATATTTGTACAACTAACCGTTTATAAATAATATATCATTTAATGAAAAAGAAATTAACCACATTCCTTACCGTTGTTACAATGTCAACAATTCATGCCCAAAAAGTTTATCCAACACTAGGAAAAATCACTCAGTTTGATACCACACTTGGAAGTTTACTTCCAGTGGATTCAAGAATTGAAATTTTGTCATCAGGCTATGTCTGGTCTGAAGGACCCATCTGGAATAAGAAAGGGAAGTATTTACTCTTTTCGGATGTTCCTGCTAATACGATTTTTAAATGGGATGAATCAGAAGGAGCGACAGTTTTTTTATCGCCTTCGGGCTATACAGGCTTAGGAGAATATAGTGACGAACCTGGGAGTAATGGATTGACGATTAATAAAAAAGGCGAATTAGTAGCCTGTGAGCACGGTGACCGCAGGGTATCATCAATGTCGCTAACTAAAGGTGGAAAAAGGACATTGGCTGACAATTATAAAGGAAAAAGGTTTAATAGCCCTAACGATGTAGTACAGCATTCAGGTGGAGCTTATTATTTTACAGACCCCCCTTATGGATTGGCTAAAAAAGATAAAGACCCAAGTCGAGAACTTGAATTTGGCGTTTATCGTATTGGTACGGATGGTGAAGTAACGTTGGTCGCTAATGATTTGATTAGACCAAATGGCTTAGCATTTTCGCCAGACGAAAAGACTTTATACGTTGCTCAGTCACATGAAGAAAGTGCCATTTATATGGCTTATCCAGTAAATGAAGATGGAAGTTTGGGCAAAGGGAGCATCTTTTTTGATGCAACCTCTATGGTGAAAAATGAGCAATTAACAGGTCTGCCAGATGGCATGAAAATAGACAAAAAAGGTAATTTATTTGCTACTGGCCCTGGTGGAGTATTGATTATATCACCAGCAGGAAAACTATTGGGAAGAATTGAAATAGGAGGAGGTATTCCTACATCCAATTGTGCTTGGGGAGACGATGGCTCAACGCTTTATATTACAGCAGATATGTATCTTTGTCGTGTAAAAACATTGACAACGGGAATAGGATTTTAGTTGTTTAGCTGTGAGCGATGAGCTGTCAGCTTTGAGCTTTTTTACTTTGGCTTCCTCTTTTTAAAATCTGTGTGAATCTGCGTATCAAATCAGCGTAAATCTGCGGGCAAAATCAAGCTTTCAAATGTCATTCATTATCAATTAAATAAAAAGACTCAGGATTTTTCCCGAGTCTTTTTATTTAAACAATAAATCTCAAAGCTAACAGCTCATTGCTCACAGCTAAAAAGCTACTTACTCAAACTAGCAATCATTTCTTCCAAAGCCTTGATTTTCGATTCCGCATCTGCCAATTTTTGGCGTTCTCTTTCTACTAATTCTGGTTTGGCATTAGCTACAAAGCGTTCGTTTGCCAATTTAGCTTCGGTTGATTTTTTGAAACCTAAATTATACTCCAATTCTTTTTGTGCATTCGCTAATTCAGCCTCAACGTCTATTTCCCCAGCAAGGTTTATAAAGAACTCATCAGCTTTTACCACAAATGAAAGAGCTCCCTCTACCTTATCACTTACATATTCAATCGTTTCGGTATTTGCCAACTTTTGAATAATACCTTCTAACGTTTGATAACGTGCTTTATCATCAGTTTTGATTGATAATGGTAAGGCTGTTTTAGGCGAAAGTTGTTTAGCATTACGCGTTTCACGGATTTTGGTAACAATGGTAAACAAGGCATCAAAGTCACCTAAAAGCTGAGCGTTTACTTCGCCCGCAATTGGATAACTTGCTCTACAAATACTTTCAGTTTCTCCACGTTGGCTAATCGCTTGCCAAATTTCTTCCGTGATAAATGGCATATATGGATGAGCCAAACACATCAGTTTTTCAAAGAGCGTAATTGTGGCTTCAAACGTTGCTTTATCAATAGGCTGTTCGTAAGCAGGCTTAATCATTTCAAGGTATTTACCACAGAAATCATCCCAAATCAAATTATAAATCGACAAAAGTGCATCAGAAATACGGAATTTTACAAAATGCTCTTGTACATCAATAATTGTCTGATTCAAACGAGATTCAAGCCATTGAATGGCTAATGAATTTTCCTGTGGTTGTGAAATATCTGTTGCATTCCAACCTTCTACCAAACGATAAGCGTTCCAAACTTTATTACAGAAATTACGTCCTTGTTCAACAAGCTTTTCATCAAACATCAAGTCGTTTCCAGCAGGAGAACTAAAAAGCATCCCTGTACGAACGCCATCGGCTCCGTATTGGGCAATCAAGTCTAATGGGTCTGGTGAATTACCAAGTGATTTAGACATTTTACGACCTAATTTATCCCGAACAATCCCTGTTAAATACACATTTCTGAAAGGTAATTCGCCTCTCCATTCGTATCCAGCGATAATCATACGAGCTACCCAGAAGAATAAAATTTCTGGAGCAGTAACTAAATCGTTGGTTGGATAATAATATTTAATATCCTCGTTATCAGGATTTTCGATGCCATCGAATACAGAAATTGGCCATAACCAAGATGAGAACCAAGTATCCAAAACGTCAGGGTCTTGTGTCAAATCTTCTTCAGTCAAAGCAAACAACTGTAATTCGTGCTGTGCTTTACGCAAGGCTTCACGCTTACTTTTTGCCACGATAACAGTACCGTCTTGCAAGTAATAAGCAGGAATCTGTTGCCCCCACCATAGTTGTCTTGAAATACACCAATCTCTAACATTTTCCATCCAAGATGAATACATATTCTTGAATTTCGGTGGATACAATTTGATGTTATCATTCATTACGTTTTCTAAAGCTGGCAGAGAAATTTCCTTCATCTCTAAAAACCACTGTAGCGACAACTTAGGCTCGATAACCGCCCCAGTACGCTCAGAAGTTTTAACGATAGATTTGTATTCTTCAACTTTTACTAAATGTCCAGCTTCTTCTAACTCTTTAACGATATTTCTACGCGCTGCAAAACGGTCTTGACCTACAAATAATACAGCTTTTTCATTCAAGAAACCTGCGTCGTCGAGAATGTCGATTACTGGTAATTTATGTTTTAAGCCTAATTCGTAGTCATTTAAATCATGAGCAGGCGTTACTTTCAAACAACCCGTTCCGAAATCCATCGTTACGTATTCGTCTAAAATGACAGGAATGGCACGACCCAATAATGGAATCATTACTGTTTTGCCATGAAGATGTGTATAACGCTCGTCGTTCGGGTTAATACAAACGGCTGAATCCGCCATGATGGTTTCAGGACGAGAAGTTGCAATCGTTAAGCTTCCTTCTTCTCCAACAACGTTATAAGTAATGTAATATAATTTTGCTTGAACATCTTTGTCAATTACCTCTTCGTCAGATAAAGCCGTTTTCCCTTGTGGGTCCCAGTTTACCATTCTTACGCCACGGTAAATTTTTCCTTTTTCATACAAACGCACGAAAGTATCAATTACTGCTTGATACAATGATGGCTCCATGGTAAAGCGAGTTCTATCCCAATCGCAAGAAGCTCCCAGTTTTTTTAATTGTTCAAGGATAATTCCGCCGTACTTATCTTTCCATTCCATGGCATAAGCCAAGAATTCGTCACGCGTTAAATCTTTTTTCTCAATACCTCTTTCTTTCAACATCGCCACTACTTTTGCTTCCGTTGCGATAGACGCATGGTCTGTACCCGGCACCCAACAAGCTTCCTTGCCTTCCATTCTAGCCTTACGAATCAATACATCTTGAATAGTATTGTTCAGCATGTGTCCCATGTGGAGTACACCCGTTACATTTGGCGGAGGAATTACAATAGAATAAGGTTCTTTGTCAGGATTTGGTTTTGAAGCAAAGAATTTATTATCGAGCCAATACTTGTACCATTTGGCTTCAATGTCTTGTGGAGCGTATGTTTTTGAAATCATTTTATAAGAATTGTGAGTCAGCCTTTCTACCCTGACGGAAATTTGTTGCAAAGATACGGATTTTGAAGGAAAGGAGTTAATGGAATGGAAGGAAGTCTTTTGCTATTTGATTGATTTGGGATTTGATATTCCAATTGAGAGGTTTATTAATGATTAGTTGATGATATTTTTTGCTTTAGGAAATCTAAGTTAGCTTTTTTATTATTTTAGTATTAGGATGCTGTATGCTATTCATCTAAGATGATAAAGTAATATTTTATAATCTTTTTTGAATAAAGCCAAGGCTCTTTCATTTTCCTTTAAATCTTGAAAAAAATGTCAACTTACAGTAAGTTTTAGCTGTATTTGAATGGTGTTGTCCAAAGTTCTTCTCATCTTCAATTAATTCTTTTTCCAATAATTTTTATATAATATACTATAGTTTCTAAGCTTAGTTTATTTATAGCTCAAGATTATGTAACAGTTCTTAATATAATTTTTCACTTTTTATATAATCAGCATTATAGCGAAATGTACGAGCTAATTGAATTGTCAAATTATAAATTTTAGCCAAATTGAATTTTAAACCCGAAGATTATCCCATCGACGAAGAAGTATTTGAATATGAAGGCGGAAAAATGGGAAGTATCAGCATAGGCAACAAAGACCCCAACGAATACGACGGCGATTTAATACAAGTAGAATACACCGATACCGACGGAACACCCGTATTAATTAAATTACCCTAACCAAAAATAAAAATAACCAACTCTTAGATTTAGATTTTTGGAAAGTAGATTTCTCTGGCTTAATTACTTATCCTAAGCCTGAAGAGGTGAGGTGGAAGTGAGGGAATTACCAGAGGGTGATACTGAGGTTTAGAGTATATATAAACAAAAAAATACTCAAAAAAGGTGTTCATTCAAATGACTCCGTTTATTAAACACTCCTAATTTTGCCGTAAAAAATAGGCTTGAAGTACTCAGATCGTTTCAAGCCTATCTATAAGAACTTTTAGAAGAAATTGGTAAATGCAAAAATGGCACATGAGAAAACCATACCATATTATATACTCATTTATGAATAATAATGGTTGAGCCTCTGATGCCTTGAAAACTATAATTTCCATCGCCTGTTACAGTCATTGTATTGGTCGTGGTATTACCTGTTTTCTCTGCAATAATTTTTACCATTTCCAAAAGCCATTTTTCTGCTTCTGGATTATCTTCTATTTCCGAAGCAATGGCTGCTTTTATAGTATCTTGCTTGGCTTGGCTATCAGGATTTTCTTTTAATTTTTGAATAATTTTCTCCTCAGAACCATCCTCTTTTAAAAAGATAGGACGTATCCAATTAACAGTAGCTTCTGTAAAATCATCGAAAAATGTTTTAACAGATTGATTTTCTTTCAATTTTGTTGCAAGGTAAGTAACTATACTGGTAAGAGCGGTGGCTGTAATGGGTTCCATGTTTGTATAATTAAAGTTAATCTTTACTTTTTTGAATAAAGTAATCTAAGCTTCTCTTAACTGTTTTTGTATTAGGATGTTGTTTGCCTAGTTGATGATAAAAGACTTGATAAGCTTTTTCAAGTAAGATTCTGGCTTTCTCATTTTCTCCTAAATTGTAAAATACTGTTGCTAAATTAGTATAACGCACTGCTGTTGTAGGGTGTTCTTCCCCGAAGTTCTTTTCATCTGAATTCAAGGCTTTTTCTAATAAAAATTTAGCAGATATATTATCGCCTAAATCCTTGAGAACTAATGCCAAGTTTGAATAAGTTTCTGCTGTGTAAGCATGTTCTTTTCCAAAAATCTTTTCATCAGAAATCAAGGCTTTTTCGAATAAATCTTTAGCCCCTTCATAATCCCCTAAATGTTGAAGAACAAAAGCCAAGTTTTTATAATAAATAGCTGTTTTCGGATGCTCTATACCAAGACTTACACTTGCCACACTCAAAGCTTTTTCTAAAAGCATTTTAGCTGATTCATAATCACCTAAATCTTTTAGTGCTAATGCCAAGTTTGAGTAAGTTTCCGCTGTGTAAGGATGTTCTTTTCCAAAGATTTTTTCATCAGAAATCAAGGCTTTTTCAAACAAAACTTTAGCTCCATTAAAATCTCCTAAATCTTGAAGAACTGTTGCTAAGTTAGAATAACGAGCGGCAGTTTTGGTGTGTTCTTTCCCAAAGGTTTTTTCATCAGAAATTAAGGCTTTTTCAAATAATTTTTTGGCACTTTTAAAATCCCTTAAGCCTTGAAGTACTAATGCTAAATTTGAATAAGTTTCTGCTGTGTTGGGATGTTCCTTCCCGAAGGTCTTTTCATCAGAAATCAAGACTTTTTCCAATAATTCTTTAGCTGCCATATTTTCTCCTAAATTATTAAGGGCTATAGCTAAATTATTTTGAGTTACTGAAATTTCTGTTGCTAAACTTGCCAGATTTTGGTGTTCAATTTCAAGTAATAACTGTTCATAAAGTTCTTTACTTTTCAAAAAATTACTACAAAAACTGTACGCTTTTGCTAATTGTGTCGTTAGCTTAAATTTCAATAGGGTATTTTCGGAAGTGTTTTCAAATGTTGCTAGTCTTTTTTCTATTCTTCTTATTTCTTGTTGTGCTTCTGCTATATTATTGAAGTCATTTTTAGTTATATCGATTTTATTTGGGCGGTTTTCTTCTTGCAAATTTTCTGATTTTAAACTAATACTTAGGTTTACAATGGAATAAAAATCAGGCATTGTTTTCTGAAAATGTTGTAATGTATTTCCACCAAAAGGTACAAAAACAATAAGCTGAATGGGAAGTGTGGAAAATAAATCTCTTCTTTGATTAAAGCCAATGGCTAATGTCTGCAATTCTTCCTCGAAGAATAAATCAAAATTTTCAATAAATACAAGTCCAGTTTTACAGGCTAAAATGGAATGGATAAACGTTTCGGGATTGATATTTTCAAGGTTAAATTCGGCAACGTGTCTTTCAGGATATTTGGCTTTTAAATCGTTTTTTACTGTTCTTACCAAATCTAAATGTTGGTATTGAACGATGATAAAACGAAAAAGCTCATGTCGTGTCGCACGAATGAGCAATTCAAATTCTGCCTGATTGGAGCTATCCTTGAACATATTGTTGGTACAAATTAGAGCGTTCCAAAATAGGGTTTATTCTTTTATAACTTCCACTGTTGTATTCCATCACATAGATGTTTTCTAGCATCGCCTGCAATAAATCATCAAAAGGAGTATCTTTTCCAGCACGATTATTTTCAATGATTTTCTTCATCTTTTCCAACATCGGTTCAGTAATATATTGTGCAGTTTGGTTCGCTAATCTATGTAAGGCTTTATCCAAGGCTATTTCATCAATTTGCTGTTGGTCGTCTTCCACATAAAAAGCGGTAGTTTCCAAAATTTTCAACAGTTCTCTAGGCGAACCACCCGAGTACTTAATGGCTTTATGGACAATTGCTTCGTTTTCAAAAAGACGACTATCTATTCTTTTATACACAAACTCTTTGAATTTCTCAAAAGCAATAGTATCTTCTGTACCATCTCTTTCAATCAATTTTACAAAGGGAAACGCTTGAACGCTACTGAATTGAGATAAGTTAGGTGTTTGACTCATCAGTTCAATGGGTAAAGTAAAAATGGTATAAGCCTTAATCTTATCAATGCGGTTTTGTTCTTCTATAATTATTTTTTTACGCGTATTGGCACTCAGCGTTTTCTCTAATCCATCAACAATAAAAAGAATTTCTTGAGCGACTTCGTTATGTCTAAGTGAGTAATTTACTTCTTCGATAAACTCATTAAAAATAGTTGCAAAAGAGTTGAAGTTATTTTTTAGGTTTTGTCTTACTACTGTTGCTCGTTCATTTGAACCTACAACACCTGTTTTAAATTTTCCAAAGATATTTAACAAACTAAAAAAGGGGTTTTTTGTCTCGATTTCAACGCCTGCTTCAAGTTCTGCTTCTATTTTTAAATCTTTTTTAATTTCTGTTTCTCTTTTAGTAAACCAAGCTTCTAATCTTTCTTTAATGCCTTCATCAACAGTAAAATCATATTTACTTAATCGTTTGGTGAGTTGTTCTAATTGAAGAATCAAAATATCCATGTACTCCAGTTCATTCAAATCTAACTCTTGGTCAATATTACAAGTTACACAGAAAAAGCATTCAGAACTATTGAGTTTTTCGGCATACTTGGCTAATTCGGAAGTTTTGCCAGAGCCACGCATTCCGCCCAAAAAAAGAATAGATTTGTTGCCACCATCCTGTGCGGCATTGAAAGTAAAAACGCCATTCACCTTTTTTACATTCAAGTTTTTGTAAACAATTCTATCTTCAAATTCTCCTCTTAATCCCGAAAAGTCGGTGAAAAAAGGATGATTTGGGTCAATCGGTTCATTAAATTTAACCGCTTGGTCTACTTCATCGATTGTTTGAGCTTTGCGAGACATGGTATTTCGTATCTATGATGATAATGCAAATATAAATCCATTTGCAGTAAATATGAGCTTTGTTATAAACAAAAAAGCCCTCAATACAATGAATGTTTGAGGGCTTTGTCGTTAATGCTAGCTATAATTGACTAAAAGTCCTCATCCAAAGAAAATGACATCGATTCTTTTTCAGACATGACGCCAGATTTTTGATATTCTGCCACTCTTTTTTCAAAGAAGTTTGTTTTGCCTTGTAATGAAATCATCTCCATAAAATCGAAAGGATTCGTAGCATTATATTTTTTCTGTAAGCCCAAAGCCAATAATAGACGGTCGGCTACGAATTCGATGTATTGACACATCAATTCAGCATTCATTCCTATCAATGAAACTGGCAACGCATCCGTTACAAATTCTTTTTCAATAGCAACCGCATCCATGATAATTTTGTAGACTGAATCTGGCTCTAATTGATTTTTGATATGTTCGGTATAAAGCAAACAAGCAAAGTCGCAGTGAAGACCTTCGTCTCTTGAAATCAATTCGTTCGAGAACGATAAGCCTGGCATTAAACCACGTTTTTTCAACCAGAAAATTGAACAGAAAGAACCCGAGAAGAAGATGCCTTCTACCGCAGCAAAAGCAATTAAACGCTCAGCAAAGTTGCCATCGTTAATCCAACGCAATGCCCAGTCTGCTTTTTTCTTTACGCATGGAATAGTATCCACAGCACGCAACATTTTATCTTTCTCTACAGGATTTTTAATATATGTATCAATCAACAATGAGTACGTTTCAGAGTGAATATTTTCCATCATAATCTGAAATCCATAGAAACATTTAGCCTCTGCGTATTGTACTTCAGAAAGGAAGTTTACTGCAAGATTTTCGTTTACGATACCGTCTGAAGCAGCAAAAAATGCCAATACGTGGGATATGAAATGTCTTTCTCCATCATTTAAACGATGTTCCCAGTCTGCTAAATCTTGTTGAAGGTCTATTTCTTCGGCAGTCCAAAAAGAAGCTTCCGCTTTTTTATAGAATTGCCAAATATCATTTTGCTTAATAGGAAACAATACAAAGCGGTTTGGATCTTCAACTAAAAGGGGCTCTATTTGCGTAATGTTTGTCATGGTTTTTAAGGGAATTTTTTGTTCAGCAATTCAGGAACTGAACAATTCTTTTTATATAAAATCTTTGTTTTTCTATGGTAATATTTAAAATTATTGGACGTCAGCCACTAAGTGTCTTTCACACCTATTAACCCAAAGCTTTAAGCTTTAATTATGCTAATCTCTACTTACCGCAACATCAAAAGTAGTTAGGAAGTTATATTTTTCAGGAAAAAATCTGCTGTTTTTGATAAGCACTCCTTTTTGCAAGACGAACGCTTAATGTGTAAAATTAATCAGATAAAAATTTTAGTGGGCTATTAGGCAGGTACAAAATACAATTCACTAGAAGCTTCAAGCCGATATGAGTGCCGAGCTATCTTTTTCAAATTTAGAAAGGTTTTAGCTCAATAACTAAGAAATATTATTGAATTTTTAGAAATATTATTCAGCCCTTAAAATCGCTATTTAAATACTATAAAGTATTTATTTGTTAGGATTAATTGATAGTATTGTCTATCAGAATGTTACAGAATAGTATTAAAAATCTATGCCAGTACTTTTCAAAAATTTTGATGAAACCTTAGATTTACTGGTAATATATCTTATACTTAAGCCAAGATAAGGAGCTACAGGCAAACTAGAAGTGCTTAAATTTTCATTGGCTGAATTAAACGTCTTTACTTTTCGGAAAGCAGTTAATCCACCCTCTACTCCAACGTTGAAAACATTTAATACATGAGCATTGGCCGATAATGTAAACCTAACCTGTTGATAGTTTTGGCGACGAATCATCTTTTCTGGGACATTATATTCTTGATAACCAGCACTGTATCCATCATAGACACTGTTGAAATCCAGATGAAGCCAAGGTTTTGCTTTATACCCTAAGCTAGCCCTAAATGGCAATATACCCGAAACCTTCCAGTCATCGCCGAGTGCTTTTGTAAAACCAAATACAGGAATAATTCTAAACTTCTGATTATAGATAATGGCAGTTCCATAAAGAATCTGAGTCCGTAAACCCAAAATCCGTAGTCGGGCAGCACCACCATAAAAATAAGGTTGCGGATTCAAGAAAGTTTCATTGGTTTGTGTGATACCTCCACCTACAGCATATACCCACAGTTTTTCACGTAAGCTAGCTTTCAACTGTACATAAGTTACCCCTAAGGTTTTGTAGCCACCATCGGGCTGGTCTTTGCCATCAATCGTTGTATTTATTTGTGCAAGGTTCGCAATTAATAAAGAATGCTTTGCTTGAATATCTGCTTTTTTACCAAAACCAATCCCCGCCTGAATTTCTGTGCTCAATGGCATAACTCCTACTGCTGTTGTTCTATTAAACCCAAACCTTTGTCCGTTAGACAAAGAAGTTTCAGGCATAAACTCAGCGCGTAAAGTAATATTTGGGTAAAACAGTTGACTCAAAGACGGCGTTTGAGCGACACTTTTTGAGCATAAGCCAACTACAAAAGCCAGAAATAATATGGAAGCGTTTTTATAAAGCATCATGGAGCAATGTTAATATGCTAGTAAACGACTTATTCAATTAGAAAGTATTTATGAGGGAATCCTATTCAGGATACAAACCAATTTATATAAATATTCCTTAAAATGAGTAAAAAATAAAAATATATACTTTTAGATATATCTTAGAATTTATTAGATTTATCCATTTAATATGAATAGCCTTCAACAGCTCGACTACGTCGTATTTTCACTTTATTTAATCCTTGTTGCTTCGTATGGCTATTGGGTATTTCAACGAGACAAAACTAAAAACACCACAACCCAAGGGTTTTTCTTAGCCGAAGGGTCGCTCACTTGGTGGGCTATCGGAGCATCATTGATTGCTTCTAATATTTCAGCAGAGCATTTTATCGGGATGTCGGGTTCGGGCTTTGCTATTGGCTTAGCTATTTCTTCGTATGAATGGATGTCAGCCGCTACGCTCATCATTGTAGCAGTGTTTTTTATTCCAATCTATCTAAAGAATAAGATTTACACCATGCCTCAATTATTGTCTTTACGATACAACGATACCGTAGCAACAATCATGGCAGTGTTTTGGCTTTTGCTGTATGTGTTTATTAACCTTACTTCTATATTATACTTGGGCTCATTGGCTTTAGAAACCATTACAGGTGTAAAATTTGAATACTGTATGGGTGCGTTATCTATTTTTGCTATTCTCATTACGTTGGGAGGGATGAAGGTGATTGGCTATACAGACGTTATCCAAGTAGTAGTATTGATTTTGGGAGGGTTGGCCACGACGTATTTAGCCCTCAATATGGTCTCGGATAAGTTTGGCGGAGAAGGTGTTTTTGATGGTTTGTCTTTACTCAAAACAAAAGCTGATGACCATTTCCACATGATTTTCTCAAAAGGCGACAAGCATTATTACGAATTACCTGGATTGTCTATTCTGATAGGAGGGATGTGGATTAACAACCTTAATTATTGGGGATGTAATCAATACATCGTTCAAAGAGCCTTGGGGGCAGACTTAAAAACGGCAAGAAGTGGAATTATTTTTGCAGCTTTCTTAAAACTGTTGATTCCACTAATTTGTGTTATTCCGGGTATAGCAGCCTATGTATTATACAATAATGGTTCTTTACAACAAGAAATGGTAGATTTACACGGTGTCGTAAAGCCCGACCATGCCTACCCGTCATTGATGAACTTATTGCCACAAGGTTTAAAAGGCTTGGCTTTCGCAGCCCTTACTGCCGCCATTGTAGCATCTTTGGCTAGCAAGTGTAATAGTATCGCTACGATTTTTAGTTTGGATATTTATAAAAAGATATTAAAGAAAGATGCTACCGAAAGACAAACCGTTTTAATAGGCAGATACGCCGTTTGGGTTTCCTTTGCTATTGCATTGATTGTTACGCCACAGCTTCGCCACCTCGAACAGGCATATCAGTTTATTCAGGAATATTCAAACTATATTACTCCCGGAGCTTTTGCATTATTTTCGCTGGGTTTGTTCTGGAAAAAGACTACTTCAAATGCAGCCATTATTGCCGCAGTATTGACTTTACCACTCTCGTTACTATTCAAAATATTACCAAATTGGATGCATACAGACCCTATTCCTTTTCTAGATAGAACGTTATGGGTATATCTGATTTTAGTAATTTTGATGATAACCATTTCGTTGATAGAAGACAGAAAGAAGAAGGAAACAAAAGGGTTTGAAGTAGATACGAGTATGTTTAAGGTATCTAGTTCTTTTGTAGTTATTTCAATGCTGATTTGTGGCGTTTTAGCAGCACTTTATACCGTGTTTTGGTAAAATCAAAACCTATTGTATCAAAAGTATGCAATAAAATTTATACTTTTGATAATACAATTTTTAAGTACAATTATCTAATATTCAATATCATTCATTTATACCATTTAATCAGTTTGGTCTCATGGAATTTTCAGAAAAAGAAATCGCTCCCTTAGCGAGCTTGGATGTATGGGAAGACGATGTTTTACAGCGTTATCCCGAAGAAGATACTACCTTTACAAAGACAAAAGAAGAGTATCGTAACTACGACAACCCCGAGAGAGATACCGTTCGGGAGTTCTATCGTTTGAATCATAAGTACCAAACTTATGACTTTGTCAAGCAAAAACAGGCTGAGTTCTTGAAATTCGATAAAAAAGAAATGCCTATTTGGGATGCCTTTGATTTCTTAAACTCGTTGGTAGACGATTCTGACCCTGATACTTCATTAGACCAATGGCAACATTTATTACAAACCTCTGAGGCTATCCGTGCAGACGGTCATCCAGATTGGTTTGTATTGACGGGCTTATTGCACGATATGGGTAAAGTACTTTGCCTATTTGGTGAACCACAATGGGCAGTAGTAGGTGATACTTTCCCTGTAGGGTGTAAACATTCAGATAAAATTGTTTATTCAGAATATTTTGAAGCTAATCCAGATGCTCACGACGAGCGTTTTAATACTAAATATGGTGTTTATTCACCGAATTGTGGTTTAAGAAATGTCGATATGTCGTGGGGACATGATGAATATCTATACCAAATGGTTAAAGATAATTTGCCAGAGCCAGCCTTGTACATGATTCGCTATCACTCATTTTATTCACAACACCGTGAAAACGCTTACGAGCATTTGATGGATGAACATGACCATGAAATGTTTGAATGGGTAAAGAAATTCAACCCTTATGATTTGTATTCAAAACTTCCTGTACCTCCAGATACAGAAGCCTTGAAACCATATTACAAAGAGTTAGTAAAAAAATATTTACCAGCTAACTTGAAGTTTTAATCAATACAAAAGCCATCCAGATTTCTGGATGGCTTTTGTATTGTTAAGGATAATGATTAATACTTAATGATTTTTCGAGTAATGTTTTTGTTACCAACATCAATTTTTAAGAAATAAGTACCAGTATTAATTTTAGAAAAGTCAATCGCTCCTGAATGGCTTTGAGTATTTTTATCAGAAACTTGTTCTAATAATATCTGACCGCTTATATCATAAAGGGTTAGATATACTTTTTCTGGTTTATCAGTATTTACTTTCCAGTTACAAATTTCGGCAGTAGGAATAGGATACACCTCTACATTGATATTTTTCTCAATATCGTTAGCCAAAACAAGCACTTCTATTTTAGCAGAGCCTTCTGTTGTACCAATTCCACAAAGATTTTTCACTTCGCTAATGGTATAAGTAGTAGTAAATTGTGGTTTTACGGTGACTTCAAAAGGCGAGGTAGTAGCCGTAAATGCTTGTCCATCCGATAATTTAAAAGTCCACGGAGCATAGGAGTTGAAATTGACAGCTATTTTAGCTTCCTTGTCATAATCAATGTTTTGATTACCCGACAGCGTAGCTTTAGGCAAAATAGTAGGAAGAGCAACGGTCTTTACATTAGCAGAATAATCCCAACATTCACCTTTTCTGAGCAAAGCCCTGTAAATTCCTGAGCTATTAGTTTTTAAGGTGGATGTATTAGCGTCTTTGATTCCTACATTATTTAATTCCCATTGATATTTTAAGCCACTTTCGTTACTAGCAATAAGATTAACAGTAGTGTTATCGCAGAAAGTAATAGAATCTTTTGGGGTAATGCTAGTTGGGATTTTAACGAAATTTATATTCACAGTAGGAGATATTCCTTCACATTTGCCTTGGGTTGCTTTTAGTTGATATGCACCAGCATTTCTTGCGGTAATAGAAGATAAATTACTAAAAGCAATACCATCTTTGAGCCATTTGTAGGTTACTTTATTAGTATCAATAATATTACTTGCGGCAATACCAGTCAAAATAATATTGTTCCCCTCACAAATGTTATTGTCATAGGCAGTTTGACTATCCATAAGAACTGCTAATTTACGTAATGATACTTTATAAGGTTGCGATAGAGAAACACATCCACCTTTGTATTGGGTTTCTAACACATAAGTACCTTCTAGGTTAGTTGTGATGGTTTGATCTGTTTCATTTTTGTTTAATGATTTAATAATTTGCCCATCTTTTTTCCAAGTATATCCAATGGCTCTTTGATTATTCACAGGGCCATCATAACTGTTTGCAGAAATTGAGTTGGTATTTCCTCTAAATGTTACAGAATCTTGACAACTAGCAATAGGTATATATTTTAAATTTTTATCATAACTATAATCATTTTCAAGTTGTACTCGCTTACTAAACTTAATGTCAACAGTGTCAGTTGATGATTGACATTCTTGTCCATTTTCGTATAGAGCTTTGATAACTGTATAATATTTTCCTGACGTTTTGCTTGAGAAATTAGCAAAGTTAATATGTTTACCATTTTCAGAGTAAAAAGAAATGTAATCATCACCCTTTTTTGTATAAATATTACCCGATGTTGATGGAGATTCTATATCATTGATTTGCTTACCATCTCGATACCAATAGATTGTATTTTTAACAAGATTGTAATTAGTTGTAGCAGAATCTCCAGTAGATTTACTCGATATTGTAGTAGGTAAATAATTGTTAAGATTTAATATAATATTTGATCCTTCGCAAATTTCTTTTTCTATATTGGTATTAGTATTATTATAGTAGCTTGCGTTTTGAATAGAAGAGTTTTTAATAACTATTTCTTCCGAAAACCCCTCACATGTACCATTGCTTATTTTAACAGAATACTTTCCATTTTCAGTTACGCTTAAAAGACTATCATTATTATTAGGAATTTCAATGCCATTTTTGAACCATTGGTAGTTTAGTTTTCTACTCGAATAGTCACTTTTAGCGTATAAATCAGCTTTAAATTTGGAACAGCCAACAGTTGAATAATTATACATAATTTTTGTTTTTAACTTATTACTAGTGCTATTGGTAATTTCTAAAGTATCTGAAATAGCCAGACATTGGTTCTTTTGAATGGTGGCTACGTATTTACCTTCCTGATTTACATTAAGATTACTAAAGTTTTTACCTGCAAGTATTATTCCATCTCTTTTCCAAGTAATATTCCCAGCAGAGGAGTTTATATTAATGGCTGTCGTTTCTTCTCCACATAAAAGTTGGTTTTTCCCGCTTATTATTAGTTTTGGGAATTGCCCAAGAGTTACCTGAATTGGTTTTGTTTCCCAAATACATCCAAGTTTTGTTTCAAACTTTAGTGTATAACTCCCACTTTGTTTAGCTTGTAGGTTGTATGTATCGACATTGGGAATTATTATATTGTTTCTATACCATTGGAAATTTTTAAAATCGGAATTATAAGAAGAAAGAATATGTGCACTATCACATGCAATTATATCATTGGAGGAGTAATCTAATGCATTGTATAGCCTATCACTTATTCTTTCATAATCAAAAGAATACGATTTTAAAATAATTCTGTATTGAAGTGAACTTACAGTCTTATCCTCAGTAATGACTTTAATATAGAAATAGCTAAAAGATTGCGGGGCTTTAATTTTAATAGGACTTGTTGTGCCTTCTCCTAATACAATATTCTCGTTGGTAATTACTTTAAACTTTGTTCCAACAGGGAAAATCCCCGTTGTGTTAAAAGGAATTTCAAGTTCACTATTTGTACAGACTCCGGTTGTTAAATAACTCGGATTAATATTTCTAAGTGAAATACTTCTACAATCAGCAGAATTTATAACTGATAATTGTGTTGTACCTGTTACAGAGCATCCACCGTTAGTCGCAAAGCCTTCAACTTTATAAGTACCTGCATTTTTGGAAGAAATATTTTTAAATAAAGGTAAAAAGGCCGAACTATATGACTCAATTTTAAATTGAGTACCATTAGGATAAGTAATGGTAAAATAATCAGCTGTTTCGGTGCTATCGGTTAAAATTGATATTGGACGAGGGAACTCAAAGTCAGAGCCTTCACATGCCAATAATGTTTTTGAGAGATTCATTGTTGGCAGTTCCTTCACTATCACACGGCTTTGTGCAGAAACAGCACAGCCACTAGTAGTTTCCCCTTTTAAGGTATAAATACCAGACATTGCTGTTGTTGATTTAGGTATTTTAGGATTTTGTATCTTAGCGTTAAAATTATTAGGACCAGTCCATTCTACATTTTTAAGGTTACCTTTAGTAGAGAAAAGAATAGAATCACTCTTGCAAACACTTTGTGTTGTAGGAATTAAAATTCCTACTATAATTTCCTTAGACAAATTGATACAATTATTTTTAATTACCTGTAAATAGTAATTTCCATATTGAGTTGTATTGAGCGTATTGGTCGTAGCATCTTTTATTAACTGTTTATCTCGATACCACTGATATTTTCCGTCCACAATTGTATTTGCATTTAACGAAAATGTATTATTTGCTAAACATGAATCTTTTACTGATACACTAGCCCCTTTTTCAATTTTCACTTCAATAGTATCTGAATAATAGGTATAAGAATCTTGGGTAAATTCATACCAGTACTTTCCCGCTTCATTAACTGTAATATCACAACCACTACTAAGCTTAGTTAGTTTTTTCCCATCTTTTTTCCAAACTATTTGATTATTATAGCAAATGTTGGGATTTAAAGTTCTTGAACTACCTTCACAGAGAATAATAGTTTTAGGACTATTGATTGTAAATGGTTGAATTACAAATGGTTTATCAATTTTAATAATTCTTGATTCTCCAACGCAATCGGTTTGGTTATCTAAGTATTTTAATTGATAACTTCCTGCAATAAGAGGTGTAAGAGTTGATTGATTGGCGTAAACTTGATTATCCTTATACCACTTGAAATTATTGTATGACAAAGAAGCTGAATAATTATAATCTGGATAGTAATAAGTATTAATAAACGTTGTTCCGTTATAATAAGGAAGCATGACACTTTGATATAATGGGATAGTAAAGGTTTTCCCCATTGTTATTTTTACACTGTCTTCAGCAGTACATTGTCCTTGTTTTACTTTTAATTTATAAGTACCACTTTGAGTGACTGTATAGTTACTACTATTTGAGCCGTATAGTTTACCATTTAAATACAAATCCTGATTTCCAATAGATGCTGAAATTAGATTAAAATTGATGGAATTAATTGTACAAACTTTCAATTCTTTTATTTCAGACATATCTGACATTACTCCAGATGAACTACCATAAGCATTTGCCCAAAAAGATAATTTTGCAAATATCTTATCTGTACTGACAATTTTAATAGGAGAAGATACCCCTATGCATAAACCTGTTTTCCCAATAACTTTATATTCCCCTTCTTCTTTTGCCAAATAATTATAATTCGTAGCATCTTTTATGATTTCATCATTTTTCAGCCATTGATAACTATAGCTGTCAGTTATCAAATATTCAGGCTGAGCTGATAACCAAGCCTCTCCTCCATTTCTACAAATGGCAATTTGGCTTTCATTAGCACTTGAGTAGATTGTAATATTAGGTGTAGTTTTAATAAGTACTTGTAGTTTTGGACTTTGATATTCACAGGTTGAGTTAGTGATTTTAGCCTGATAGATAGCTTCTTCCGTGATTTGTAAATTTACTCCATTTGCTCCAGTTAATAATTGATTATTTTTATACCATTGTACTTTACATTTTCCAAAGTATGTTGTATCCAACCTTAAATTTGTTGGTGTTTCTTTACAAATGTTTATAGGGTAAACAGTATTGCCATTATCAGAGTAGTAGAAAGATTTATTATTGCCAGATTCAACATATAATTTTACTGAATATGGACATTCAGGGGTGTTGAAAGTTACAATTGTTGATGCCTCTGATGTACATCCAAATACATCAGTCATTTTTGCAGTGTATTTACCTTGATTTTTTTTATCGAATCCGTTAATGCTTGCAAAGGCTACTTCTGAAGTAAAATTATCTGGACCAGACCATAAATACTTAAAAGACAACTCATTAGCTCCTGAAGCGTATGTAGATAGAAAAAGACTATTTCCTACAACATTATTATAAATAACCTGTTGACTAAAAGGGGTTTTCCCGACAGCTACATCAATAGATAATGTCGTAAGCCCATCAATGGTAACTTTATAATTACCACTATTGTCAGTTGTTGGTTTTTCAATAATAGGATTTTGCTGATTTGACGTAAAACCATTCGGACCTTTCCATACAAATGTTTTTCCACCACTTGCTTTAAGTTCTAGGGTATTACCTAAACAAATAGGGGAATTAGAGGATACCTGTTGGCTAAATGTAGTGTAATTGATACAAAATAATAGTGCAATGAGTAAGTAGAAATGCTTCATGTGTAGGCAATTGTTTATGTTTATTTTTTTACAAATAAAACAGAAAGAAAGATAGCTTTGAAATTAAAGAATTAATAAATAATTGCTTTTATAAATTTTTAGTAATCAGATTTTGTGTAGGATTTAAAACTTAAGTATCAAAAAAATATTTTTCCTCCTCATTATCAAATCATTACAATTTTTTTCTATCTTTGCACCCCCGTAAAGTAACACTTTTAGGGGATTTAACTTAATTTCTTCGCATTTTGCCCGTGGCGATGATGTACAAAGGGCTTTTAATCAAACACATGGCTAACCAATTAGCAGATTTCGACTGGGATTTAGTCGGCACAAAAGGTATCGGTGGAGGTTATTCTGCTGAGCAAAGAGCTCAAATGGAGGCTCTAATCGAGGAAACTTTAAATTTAGTTACTGAGAAACAAGTAGTAAAAGGAACAGTCGTAGGGATTACTGACCGTGAAATTATCTTGAATATTGGTTTCAAATCAGATGGTCTTGTACCAACCTCTGAATTCAGAGATATGCCTGATTTGAAAGTAGGTGATGTAGTAGATGTTTATGTAGAAAACCAAGAAGACAAATCAGGTCAATTGATTCTTTCTCGTAAATTAGCTAAAGTAATGACTGCATGGAAAAACATCGAAGATGCTCTTGAACAAGACATCGTTATTGATGGTTTCGTGAAACGTCGTACTAAAGGTGGTTTGATCGTGGATATCTATGGTGTAGAAGCATTCTTACCAGGTTCACAAATTGATGTGAAACCAATCCGTGACTTCGACATCTTTGTAGGAAAGAAAATGGAAGTGAAAGTGGTTAAAATTAACCACGCTAACGATAACGTAGTTGTATCTCATAAAGTATTAATTGAGAAAGACCTTGAGCAACAACGCCAGTCTATCTTGACTAACCTTGAAAAAGGACAAGTACTTGAAGGTGTAATCAAAAACATGACTAACTTCGGTGTGTTCATCGACTTAGGTGGTGTAGATGGTTTACTTCACATTACAGACATTTCATGGGGTCGTATCAACCACCCACAAGAAATGCTTAAACTTGACCAAAAAATCCAAGTGGTTGTTTTGGACTTCGATGAAAACAAAAAACGTATTTCATTGGGTATGAAACAATTACAAGCTCACCCTTGGGATGCTTTAGCAGAAACTACTGAAGTTGGTTCTAAAGTAAAAGGTAAAGTTGTAAATGTTGCTGATTACGGTGCATTCTTAGAAATTACTCAAGGCGTTGAAGGCTTAATCCACGTTTCGGAAATGTCTTGGTCTCAGCACTTGCGTAACCCACAAGATTTCTTGAAAGTTGGTGATAATATCGAAGCAGTTGTGTTAACACTTGACCGTGCAGAACGCAAAATGTCATTAGGTATCAAACAATTGACTGAAGATCCTTGGACTAAACAAGATTTGTTAGCTCGTTATGCTATTGGTTCTAAACATACTGGAACTGTTCGTAACTTAACAAACTTCGGTTTATTCCTTGAATTAGAAGAAGGTATTGATGGTTTAGTTCACGTATCTGACTTGTCTTGGACTAAGAAAATCAAACACCCATCTGAATTCGTTAAAGTTGGCGAAAAATTAGATGTTATCGTGCTTGAATTAGACGCTGAAAACCGTCGTCTTGCTTTAGGACACAAACAATTGGAAGAAAACCCTTGGGATACTTTCGAATCAATCTTCACAGTAGGTTCAGTACACAAATCTACAATCGTTGCGAAGAATGATAAAGGAGCTACTTTAGAGTTACCTTACGGAATCGAAGGATTCGCTCCATTGAAGCAGTTGACTAAAGAAGATGGTTCAATCGCTGAAGTAGGTGAGCAATTAGATTTCAAAGTAATTGAATTCCAAAAAGAAGACCGTAAAATTGTTCTTTCTCACGTAAGAGTATACAACGATGCGAAAGAAGAAGCGGTAGTAGAAGAGAAAAAGAAAACAGCTAAAGACGTTCAGAAATTAGCTGATAACACTGAAAAATCTACGTTAGGTGATTTAGATGCTCTTTCAGCATTGAAAGCTCAAATGGAAGATTCAGCTCGTGAAGAGGCAAAAAAGAAATTAGATAAAAAAGCTAATACAGCTGAATAACAATTTCTTGATAGTATAAATTTAAAAAGCGTTCTGGAAGTCTTAGGATTTTCAGAACGCTTTTTATTTGAAATATATCAAGTAATTTCTTGTTGATATAACATGATTTTATTGAGGAAATTAAGCATATTCTCACCTATTTATAAAAAGATTGAAGAATAAATATGACATACTCTTTTGTTTTAAATATTTTTCTGTTAATTTTGCACTCCAATCAAATGGTCTTGTGGCCGAGTGGCTAGGCAGAGCTCTGCAAAAGCTTCCACAGCGGTTCGAATCCGCTCGAGACCTCAGAGTTACATCTGATAACTCAGGGAAAAACAAAAAAGTCTTTCAACAACTGTTGAAAGACTTTTTTGTTTTATGACTCTTTCGTTCTAAACAATATGACATTGTTTAAGCTGTTTTAGGAGACTATTGGCGTTATGTTAGAAATCTTAAAGAGCGCCTTCCTACTAAATAAATTATTTAATAACTTTACTATCGCTTAACATCTCTTTTGCTCTACTGGAAACTTAACAAATGTTCAGTCTTTTATTTTTAATAATTGAAAATTTACTTGATATAATGTTATGTAAAATCAATCTAAATATTGTTTTCATACTGCAAAAATTTAATTCTTTAGTACCTTTATGAGCGGTTAATTTATAGCGTAGAGCGGTCTTGATATTGTACAAACGAATCAAAGTAAATTTCAATCAAGAAAAAGAGGGAAAATGATACCTTGATTAGAAAGATTCTAAATTGGTATTAGCGATACGAAATTTGCAAAAAATGCACATTAAATTAATTGGTTCATAAATAATCCAATTGTACTTTTGTGACCCGCAAAAGTGTCTAAATAGTAATTTTGCTGAAAAAAATAATTTTGTTCCTCTAATTTCTAGAGGAGTAGTCGAGTTTAGATAATTGAAGAAATTGAATTAAATCTTGTACTTTTATATAAATGTTCTGTTATAAAACGATTATGATAACCATGAAACGCTTGAAAATTGTTGCACTAACGGCAGTTTTAGGCTTCTTCGCCGCAACTGTGAATGTTAACGCACAAGACGTAGCCGAGGGTGAACAAATTTTCAAAAACAACTGTGCTGCTTGTCACAATACAAGCGATGAGACCTTAGTAGGTCCGGGCTTGAAAGGAATTAGCGATAGAAGACCTCTGGACTGGATTGTAAAATGGGTACACAACCCTCAGGCAGTTATTGCTTCTGGCGATAAATATGCTAACGAACTTTATAAGAAGTTCAATCAAGCTCAGATGACTCCTTATCCAAACTATTCTGAAGCTCAAATCAAAAGTGTTATTGCTTACATTGATGCTCAAGCGGCTCCAGCTGCTCCTGTAGCAGGTGCAACTCCAGTAGCAGGCGCACCAGCGGCGGAAGGTTCTTCAAATGGTGGTATGATGGAATACATCCTTATCGCATTGTTGGGTGTAATGATTCTTGTTTTAGTAGCATTATTATCAGTAGTTTCTTCTCTTACAAAATTAGCAACAATTGATCCTGAATCTGATACTGCTAAAAATGTACCTTTTTTCCAGAAAATTGCTGAAAACGGAAAAAAGTTGGCAGGTAACAGTGCATTCAAAACAGGAGCTGCATTATTGATTACTCTTTTGATTGGTAAAGCAACTATCGATACTGCTTATGGTGTAGGTGTTCACCAAGGATATGCCCCAGAACAACCTATTCAATTCTCTCACAAATTGCATGCTGGGCAGTACGAAATCAACTGTAACTACTGTCACACAGGTGTTTATAAAGGAAAAGGTGCCAACATTCCTTCTGCAAACATTTGTATGAACTGCCACAATACTATCAAACGTGAATCTCCTGAAATTCAGAAAATCTATCGTTCTTTAGAAAACGACGAGCCTATCCAATGGGTTAGAGTTCACAACTTGCCAGATTTAGCATACTTCAACCACTCTCAACATACAAACGTTGGTGGTTTAGAATGTAAGAGCTGTCATGGTGAAATCAACAAAATGGAAGTGGTAGAACAACGTTCATCATTGACAATGGGTTGGTGTATCGACTGTCACAGAAAGACAGAAGTAAATACGAAAGACAACGCTTACTACGACAAGCTAGTAGAATTACATAATAAAACTAACAAAGAGCCTTTGAAAGTTCAGAACATCGGAGGTTTAGAGTGTTCTAAATGTCATTATTAATCATAATGATTTTTCATTACTGACATTTTAAGTTTATAATCAAGATATTTCGTTATACATATTACATATATGGAAAATAATACAAAACGATATTGGAGAGGGATTGAGGAATTAACAAATGAAGCAGATTTTGTAAAATATGCTCATCGTGAATTTGGAGATGCCCCTACAACAGATGAAAAAGGAAAAGCTATTATTGATGGTACAAATACCAATCGCCGTGACTTTTTAAAAGTACTTGGTTTTGGAGTATCAGCAGTTACTTTGGCAGCTTGTGAAGCGCCAGTGAAAAAAACTATTCCTTATTTGAACAAACCTGAAGATGTAGAACCTACTATTGCCAACTGGTATGCATCTACTTTTACTGATGGAGGTGACTATGCTTCTGTTTTAGTAAAAACACGTGAAGGTCGTCCTATCAAAATTGAAGTAAACCCTCAGTCATCTCTTACAAAAGGTATTTCTGCTCGTATTCATGCTTCTGTTTTGAGCCTTTATGATAACGAGAAATTAAAAGGAGCTTTAATAGCAGGTGCTGGTGCAGACTGGAAAGTAGCAGATAAAGAAATTATAGCTGAGCTTACGAAAGTAGCGGCTAAAGGTGGTCAGATTAGAATTGTATCGAATACAATTTTATCTCCAACTACTAAAAAAGTAATTGCTGAATTTATTGCAAAATATCCTACTACTCAATTAGTTACTTACGATGCTAAATCATTAGCAGGGTTAGTACAAGCGAATGGTGGTGTTGCTCCAAGTTTTGATTTTAGTAAAGCAAAAACGATCGTTTCTATTGGTGCTGATTTCTTAGGAACTTGGTTGTCAGGTGATGAGTTTTCAGAACAATGGGCTAAAACTCGTAGAGTAAGCTCTGCTGAAGGTGGTAACAAAGAAATGTCTCGTCATTATCAGTTTGAAACAATTATGTCGATGACTGGTGCTAACGCTGACTATCGTGCAACGTACAAACCATCACAAGAAGGTTTAGTAGTAGCATCTCTTTATAATGCAGTAGCATCTAAATTGGGTGCTGCAACGATTGCTACTTCAGCCGTAAAAATTGACCATTTAGATAAAGCTGCTGCTGATTTAGTAGCCACTAAAGGTGCTTCATTGGTAGTGTCAGGTTCTAATGACCCTGCTGTTCAATCAATTGTTGTAGCTATTAACAGCTTATTAGGTTCTTATGGCGTAACGATTGATGCTGGTTCACCAGTAAGTTACCGTTCAGGTTCTGATGTAGCAATGAATAATTTTATTTCTGAAGCTAAAGCTGGACAAATTGCTGCGGTAATTTTCTACAATGCTAACCCAGTGTATAACCACCCACGTGGTGCGGAATTGGCAGAAGCATTGCCAAAAATTGGATTAACGATTTCAACGAACGACAGAGCAGACGAAACAGGTTCGCTTTGTAAATATAACACTCCTGACTCTCACTACTTAGAGTCTTGGAATGATTCAGAACCTAAAAAAGGTTACTTCTCATTCACTCAACCAACTATCTCAACAATTTTCAAGACGCGTCAGGCACAATCAAGCTTCTTAACTTGGGCTGGATCGAATGGAGACTATGCTACTTATCTTGAAAATAGCTGGTTAGGTACGTTAGGTGGAAAAGTGGCTTGGTCTAAAGTATTACATGATGGCGTTTACGAAATAGGTTCTCCTGTATCGGCTGCAACACCAGTTGTAAATATTGCAGAAGCCGCTGCTTCAGTAGCTAAGAACTACAAAGCTACTTCTGACAAAATGGAATTGGCTGTTTACGAAAAAGTAATCATGGGTTCTGGTTCACAGGCAAACAACCCTTGGATTCAAGAATGTCCTGAGCCAGTATCTAAAGCATGTTGGGGCAATTATGCAACAGTATCTTTAGCAACTGCTAAAAAATTAGCTTTAGAGCAAGAAGTAGAATTAGATACGCTTGAAGTGGAAGTACTAGTAAATGGTAAATCAGTTGTGTTGCCATTTATTGTTCAGCCTGGTCAGGCAAATGATACTGTAGCGATTGCGATTGGATATGGCCGTACTAAAGCTGGTAAATCAGCTGATGGTGTTGGTGTTAATGCTTATCCATTGACATCAGTAGTTAACGGAAACATTGCTTACTTTAATACAGGCGATGTACAAGTAAAACCTACTGGTAAAACAGCTAAAATTGCTCGTACTCAGACTCACAACACAGTGATGGCTCGTGAAGCTGTTGTACAAGAAACAGTTTTAGGTGCTTATAAAAAGAATGTTGAAGCTGGACGTTTCAAACCAGAAATTTCAACAGCTGAAGGTAAGAAAACAGCAATGGACATTACATTATGGAATGGTCATAAGTATAATAACCACGCATGGGGGATGGTCATTGACTTGAACACTTGTACAGGTTGTTCAGCTTGTGTGGTTTCATGTAATGCAGAAAATAACATTGCAGTAGTTGGTCGTGAAGAAGTAATTAACCGTCGTGAAATGCACTGGATGCGTATCGACCGTTATTATTCTTCTGATGCTGACGTTGAAGATGTAAAAGGATTAGAACATGCTTCTGAAAATCCAGAAGTTGTATTCCAACCAATGTTATGTCAACACTGTAATAATGCTCCTTGTGAAACAGTTTGTCCAGTATTGGCAACTACTCACTCTACAGAAGGGCTTAATCAAATGACTTATAACCGTTGTATTGGTACACGTTACTGTGCTAACAACTGTCCATATAAAGTTCGTCGTTTCAACTGGTTCCGTTACTACCAAACAGACGAGTATGATTTCCACTTCAACAACGATTTAGGTCGTATGGTGATTAACCCAGACGTAACAGTTCGTTCACGTGGTGTTATGGAAAAATGCTCAATGTGTGTTCAACGTATCCAAGCTGGTAAATTAGAAGCGAAGAAAGAAAAGAGAAGACCAAAAGATGGAGAAATCCAAACTGCTTGTTCTCAGTCTTGTCCTACTAATGCCATTACTTTTGGAGATATGAATGATGAAGCATCTGAAATCTCTAAATTATTAGCAGTAGAACGTAAAGGCCGTGCATTTGGTGTTATCGAAGAAATTAATGTTAAGCCAAGTATTTCTTATTTAGTGAAAATCCGTAACAAGGAGGAAGTAGTTAAAAAAGAAGAGGCTAAGGCTGAACACAAAGAACACGCATAATATTGTAGAGAATGATACATTGAAGAGTAATTTTACAAATAGATTTTACTCTTCAATCATTTTTTTTGATCCATCATTGAAATTAAAACTATCAAATATTAAAATATGTCGCACGTAGTATCACCCATAAGAGAAACCCTCGTTTCAGGCGGTAAATCTTATCACGACGTTACAAATGATATTTGTAAGCAAGTAGAAGGGGCTCCAACAAAAGAATGGAAAATTGCTTTTGGAGTATCTCTCGTAGTTTTTGCTTACGGTGCTTATTGTCTATTCTGGACATGGTGGCAAGGAATCGGAGTTTGGGGCTTAAACAAAACAGTAGGCTGGGCATGGGATATTACCAACTTCGTATGGTGGGTAGGTATTGGTCACGCTGGTACGTTGATTTCTGCTGTATTACTATTGTTCCGTCAGAAATGGAGAACATCTATTAACCGTGCTGCGGAAGCAATGACAATCTTTGCCGTACTTTGTGCTGCATCATTTATCTTGGCTCACATGGGTCGTCCTTGGTTATTCCACTGGGCATTACCATTACCAAATACATTTGGTTCTCTTTGGGTAAACTTCAACTCTCCATTAGTTTGGGACGTTTTCGCTATCTCAACTTACCTTTCTGTATCTTTAGTATTCTGGTATTTAGGACTTGTTCCTGACTTGGCTACTATCCGTGACAGAGCGCAAACTAAAGCTTCAAAATTCTGGTACGGTTTGTTCAGTTTAGGTTGGAATGGTTCAGCAAAAACTTGGGCACGTTATGAATACGTTTCTTTGATTTTAGCTGGTATCTCTACTCCACTTGTACTTTCAGTACACACGATTGTATCAATGGACTTTGCAACATCAGTAATTCCGGGATGGCATACTACTATTTTCCCTCCATACTTCGTTGCGGGTGCTATCTTCTCTGGTTTTGCCATGGTACAGTCTTTATTGTTGATTACTCGTGTAGTATTTAAATTAGAAGATTATATTACGATTGAACACATTGAAATGATGAACATCATCATTACAGTAACTGGTTCAATTGTAGGTATTGCTTATTTAACTGAGTTCTTTATCGCTTGGTATTCAGGCGTTGAATACGAAAGCTACTGTTTTATTAACCGTGCTACTGGTCCTTACTGGTGGGCATATTGGATGATGATGAGCTGTAACGTAATTTCTCCACAACTTTTCTGGTTCAAAAAATTACGTACAAGTATTCTTGTATCATTCATCTTATCTGTGATTGTGAATATCGGTATGTGGTTTGAGCGTTTTGTAATTATCGTTTCTTCATTACACCGTGACTACATCCCTTCTTCTTGGGCTATGTTCTCGCCAACAATGTATGATATTGGTGATTATATTTTCTCATTCGGTTTATTCTTTACGTTGTTCTTCTTATTCGCGAAATTCTTGCCAGTAATTAATATGTTCGAGGTTAAGTCAGTAATGAAAGGTGTTTCTACTAACTATCCTTTCAAGAAGAAACCAGACGGAGAAAAATCTAAAGAAAATGTTCATTAGTAATTAGTTAATCATTTTACTAAAGTACAAATCACAATAACAGAATAACGTTTCAAACAATGGATTCAACAGAAAGATATTTAGTAGGAGTATATGATGATGACGACGAGGTCTTACATGCTGTAACCACAGTAAAACAAAGCGGTGTAAAGATTGAAGAAGTTTATACTCCATTCCCAATTCACGGGTTAGACGTGGCACTTGGTCACCCTCGTACTCGTATTCCAATAGCAGCCTTTTTGTTTGGCTGTTTAGGACTAACATGTATATTCTCTTTGATAAACTATACAATGGTTTTCGACTGGCCAATGATTATTGGGGGTAAAGACTTCTTTGCTTTGCCAGACTGGATTCCAGTTTCATTTGAGGGTACTGTATTGTTTACTGCCTTTGGTATGGTGGGTACTTTCTTGGTATCAAACAGCTTATGGCCAGGGAAAAGCCCAAGAACTTTCGATTTAAGAAGCACAGATGATAAATTTATTCTGACTGTTAATATGGCAAATAATAAAAAGTCAGAATCAGAAATCGAATCAATTTTGAAAGCAACTGGTGCAATCGAAGTGAACGTTAAGCAATTTTAGTTTATGTCACTTGAAATGATTTTTAAGTGATTGACGAAAAAAATATTTCTAAAATTATGTTTACTAACAAAACAAAAAGTCTTTTAGTAAGTGGGGTCATCGCATTATCACTAACTGCTTGTAAAGACAAACATAACGATCCAGGGACTGAGTTTGCTCCAAATATGTATCATTCAGTAGGATACGAGCCAATGTCACAGTCTGAAGGAGATACAAACCATATCAACCCTTATGGAATGAATATGCGTTTGCCTGTAAAAGGAACTGTACCTCGTAGTAATTTTGGTAAAGCACAAAGCGATTCTGTGAATGCTAAATTACTTCAGATGGATTTGATTGCTCGTAATATCAAATCTGGAGATATGGCTTCTTCTGAGGCTCTATTATCAAACCCATTTGCTCCTACAGAAAAAAACATTGAAGCTGGTAAAGAACAATATGAAAGATTCTGTCAGCACTGTCATGGTGAAGCTGGAAAAGGTGATGGCCTTGTAGGTAAAAAGTATGCAGGGGTACCTGTATATTCATCTGATGCTTTGAAAGGTGTAAATGATGGACATATTTATCATACAATCACGCATGGAAAAGGTAGAATGTGGGCTCATGGTTCACAGATTTCTTCTGCTGATCGTTGGAAAATTGTATTGTATGTTCATGAATTACAAAAGCAATAGTATTTGCTAAAAATCATTTCGGAGTTTCAGGGTAAACTCTTTAAAAGAATAAAATCAAACTTACAAACTTTATAGTATAATGGCGGGACATTCACATTTTTCCCCAGCTAACGTCGAAGAATATTTTGAGTTCACGGCGGAGGGTCGCAAGAGAATCATTTATGCTTTTGTGGCTGGAGTTGTAGCTCTACTAGTTGGAATTTATTTGTTATCACGTGGTGAAGGGCACGAAGTAGTTCAAGCAGCTGCTGAACATGGTGCTGAGCACGGAGAACACCTTTCTGGCGGAGCAGTTTCTCATCATGGAGATTACGATTGGACAAACCGTATCTGGGCAAATCTTTGGTTGAACGGAGTATATTTTACAGGTATTGCTGTAATCGGTATGTTTTTCGTTTCAATTCAATACCTTGCTAAAGCGGGTTGGTCATCAGTATTAAAAAGAGTACCAGAAGCGTTTCCACGCTTTTTGATGATAACAGGACCAGTCTTGATTTTAACATTCCTTTTTAAAGGAGACGTTATTTTTCACTGGATGCACCATGGAATTACTGACCCTGCAAGTGAACACTATGATAAAATTATCGCTGGTAAATCAGGATATTTGAATTTTGGGTTCTTTTTAGGAAGAATGGTTGTATTCTTTGTGCTTTGGCTAGTTCTTTGGAACTGGATGCGTAAAAAATCGATTGATGAAGATTTAAACGGTGGGACTAATAATTTTTACGATATGGTAAAAATTGCTACTGGATTCATTGTTGTAATGGGTATTTCAAGTTCAATGTCTGCTTGGGACTGGGTTATGTCTATCGATACTCACTGGTTCTCAACGATGTTTGGCTGGTATATGTTCTCTTCATGGCATGTTACGGGCTTAGCTACGATTACTTTAACAGTATTGTTATTGAAAGATAAAGGTTATATGCAATATGTGAACTTTAACCATTTACACGATTTGGGTAAATTCATGTTTGCTTTCTCTATCTTCTGGACTTATGTTTGGTTCGAGCAATTCTTGTTGATTTACTATGCTAACTTCCCTGAAGAAACTATCTATTTCTTAGAACGTTGGGAAGGACACGACAAGCTTTATAAAGCTACAGAGATTTTGAACGTAGTATTCAACTTCCTTTTCCCATTCTTAATAATGATGACGCGTGATGCAAAAAGAACAGCTATTTTCTTGAAAATCTGTTGTTGCTTCATCTTGGTAGGTCATTATTTAGATTTCTATCAAATGATTATGCCAGGAGTACTTGGCCCACACGGTGGATTTGGACTAGTAGAATTTGGAATGGTTACAATCTTTGCTTCTGCATTCATTTACATTATATCAAATGAATTAACAAAAGCATCTTTGATTGCTAAAAACCACCCATTCTTGGAAGAAGCGCTTCACCACGATATTTAATTTTTTTGATTTTAAAAAAAAATGTTTTATCACAGAAAACATTTTTGATAAACATTTTATTAAGAATTTATAATTAAAATTTGTTTACGAACATGACGTATTTAATAGGACTTTTGTCAGTAATATTCTTGATTTTGGCAATTATGATTGTCAGCAAGAGTATGGCTTTATCAAAAGGTATCAAAGGAGAAGATATTGACTCTGATGTACCAGTTGATGGCGCTAACAATCTAAATGCAATTGGGTTCATTATATTCTTGGTTTTAGGTTCTATTGGTGCTGCATGGTCGTTTCTCCACGCAAGACCAGACTTTTTACCAGTTGCCGCATCAGAACATGGTGTGAAAACAGATAGTATGTTTTGGATTTCAATGGGAGTAATTACTTTCGCATTCTTTGTTACGAATGCACTTTTGTTTATCTTCCCATTTATCTATCGTTACGAAAAAGGAAAGATTGCTACTTTCTATCCTGTTAACCATAAACTTGAACTTATTTGGACTGTAATTCCAGCTATCGTAATGGCTGTACTAGTATTTACAGGCTGGAGAACTTGGAGAGACATTACTTCACAAGCACCAGATAATGCTGTAGTGATTGAAGTGACTGGTCACCAATTTGGATGGTATGTTAGATATGCAGGTAATGACGATAATAAATTAGGAAATAATAATTACAAATTAATCGACAATACAAATAGCGTTGGGATTGACTTTACAGATGAGAAATCATTTGATGATTTTACTGCCAATGAAATGCACATTCCTAAAGGAGTACCAGTATTATTGAAAATCAAAGCTCAAGATGTATTACACTCAGTGTATCTACCTTATCAAAGAGTTAAAATGGATGCTGTGCCTGGGATGCCTACAAAATTCTGGTTTTTACCTACGATTTCTACAGAAGAGATGCGTTATAAAACAGGAAATCCTGATTTCAACTATAAGTTAAACTGTACTGAAATTTGTGGAAGTGGTCACTTCGGGATGTCAATTACAGTTTTTGTAGATGAGCCAGCTGATTATGCTGCATGGTGTAAACAACAAAAGCCGTTTTTAACACAAAATCCTGATTATTTAGCTAAAGTACCTGAAAAATTCAAAGCAAAAGCTCAAAAATACATTGAAGCTCCTGCTGCAGAAAAAGACAGTACAACAGCTACAGAAACAGCCACAGCTGGAATGGCATCTTTACGTTAAACTAGTTATTCAAAAAGAATAAATTTTTATTAATTATGGCAACTGCGACACTAAACGCTACAGACGCTCATGCACACGAGCATGAACATGAGCATCACGAGTTAGGCTTTGTTCAAAAATATATTTTTTCAGAGGATCACAAAACGATTGCAAAGCAGTACTTAATTTCAGGTATTATCTGGGCTTTCTTTGGTGGTGCTATGTCAATCATATTTCGTTTACAATTAGGTTTCCCTAATATGGATTTAACTTGGTTAAAGCCAGTGTTAGGTCAGTGGATTGTAGATGGAAAATTAGAAAAAGAATTCTATTTAGCACTTGTAACAATGCACGGAACCATCATGGTATTCTTTGTATTGACAGCAGGTTTATCAGGTACGTTCTCAAACTTTTTGATTCCTCTTCAAATTGGAGCAAGAGATATGGCTTCGGGCTTTATCAATATGTTATCATATTGGTTCTTCTTCTTAGCATCTATTATCATGTTTGCTTCATTGTTTACTGAAACAGGGCCTGCATCTGGCGGTTGGGTAATTTATCCACCACTAAGTGCATTACCACAAGCAATGCCTGGTTCTGGTTTAGGGATGACATTATGGTTGACAAGTATGACGTTCTTTATCGTTTCTCAGTTAATGGGCGGTATTAACTACATTTGTACTGTTATTAACCTTCGTACACGTGGAATGTCATTTACTAAATTACCTTTGACTATCTGGGCATTCTTCTTTACAGCTATCTTAGGTCTTTTATCTTTCCCTGTATTATTATCAGCAGCGTTATTATTGATTTTCGACCGTAGCTTTGGTACATCATTCTACTTGTCAGAAATCTATATCGGTGGTGAAGCTTTACCAAACGTAGGTGGTTCGGCTATTTTATACCAACACTTATTCTGGTTCTTAGGTCACCCTGAAGTATACATCGTATTACTTCCAGCTTTGGGTATCACTTCTGAAATTATTGCTACTAACTCTCGTAAGCCAATCTTTGGTTACCGTGCGATGATTGGTTCAATGATGGGTATTACAATGCTTGCATTTATTGTATGGGCTCACCATATGTTCGTAACAGGTATGAATCCATTCTTAGGGTCAGTATTTATGTTCCTAACATTGATTATTGCAGTACCTTCAGCAGTAAAAGCATTTAACTATATCACAACACTTTGGAGAGGTAATATCATTTTTACACCAGCGATGTTGTTCTCTATTGGTCTAGTATCATTGTTTATCTCAGGTGGTTTAACAGGTATTATTCTTGGTAACGCTGCTTTAGATATTAACTTACACGATACTTACTTTGTAGTAGCTCACTTCCACTTAGTAATGGGTGCTGCATCGTTCTTCGGATTAATGGCAGGTGTTTATCACTGGTTCCCTAAGATGTTCGGAAAAATGATGAACAAGAATATGGGTTATGCTCACTTCTGGGCGACTTTCATCGGTGTTTATTGCGTATTCTTCCCAATGCACTATGTAGGTTTAGCAGGTTTCCCACGTCGTTATTATTCATTTACAGCATTAGGTAATGGTAGAATGGAAGCATTTGTTGATATGAACATGTTTATCTCAATTGCAGCTATCTTAACATTTACAGCACAAGTGATATTTGTAATCAACTTTGTATATTCTATCTTCAAAGGAAAAACAGCTCCTCTGAACCCTTGGAATTCAACAACTTTAGAGTGGACTACTCCAGTTGTTCCAGGACATGGTAACTGGGAAGGTGAGATTCCAGCAGTATATCGTTGGCCTTACGACTATAGCAAGCCAGGTTCAGCAGTAGATTTCATCCCTCAGAACGTTCCATATTCAGCAACACCTGAATCTAACTTACCAGAGGAAAATGAAGAAATTGCGCATGAAAAGGATATTGAAGATTTATTAGATATTCAAAATTCATCTTACAGTCACTAAGATGTAAAAAACCTCTAAGATTGAGAATGTGTTAATTTAGGTCGCCTTAAATTAACATATTCTCAATTTTTCTTTTTAGAAGAATCATTCAGTTGGAGTAATAATCATGTTGAATGAATTTGTTTTATCAATGTCATAAATATTCTAATAATGCTTTTTAGAAAATTAGGGATATTAACAATCATTACTATTTATCTGTTAGTGTTGGCAGGTGGAATTGTGAGAAGTACGGGTTCGGGAATGGGTTGTCCTGATTGGCCAAAATGTTTTGGAATGTTAGTGCCACCAACAGACGTAAGCCAATTACCACCTAATTACCAAGAGATTTATGCCGAAAAGTTGCATGGAGAAGTAGAATTCAATGCAACAAAAACATGGATTGAATATGCTAATAGATTAGTAGGAGCGTTTACGGGGTTAGTAGTATTTGCCACATTTATAGCATCAATTTACTATTACTTCAAGAAAGATAGGGTAATCGTTTATTTATCATTTTTAGGAGTTATTTTGATAGGAGCCAACGGAGCATTAGGAAAATACGTAGTTGATTCATTTTTAAAGCCCGGTGTAGTAACTTTACACATGTTATTAGCCGTTTTAGTAGTATTTGTATTGTTATATTCGATTGCCAGAGCGTGGTCTGAGGTAATTAAAGTAGAAAAAATTGAAAATAAATCAACCTTAAATCGTCTATTGATTTTGACGTTGGTCGTTTCAACCTCACAAGTATTATTAGGAACACAAGTACGAGAGGCAATAGATAAAGTAATTGCCAATCCTTTGTTTGGTTATGATAGAAATACATGGATTGAGCAAATGGGCTTACCTTTTATGATTCACCGCTCATATTCATTGCTTATTCTGGCCTTGCATGTGTATTTAATTGTTCATTTAAAGAAAAATATTAATGCAGAAGGACTGATTTACAAATTCATGCTAACCTTGTTGGTTATCGTTGTTATTGAAGTGCTATCGGGTATTATTATGGCTTATTTTGGTGTACCAGCGTATATTCAGCCCATTCACCTTACGCTTGCGATATTGTCTTTAGGTATTCAATTTATCATTTACTTGTTAACAAATTCAGAACGTGTTTTCAAAGCAAGAACTGAACTAAGCATAGTAAAGAATTAATTATATTAAAATGAATATTTGATATTCATGCTAGTAAAATGATCTCAAAAGAAGAAAATATTCCAATAGGAATAGCTTTAAAAGTAAAAGCTTATTACGAGTTATTAAAATTTAGATTATCGGCTTTAGTAGCCTTTTCGGGTGCCTTTGGATATTCTTTAGCTGTTGACCATATTGATTGGCAAAAAGTAATAGCGATTAGCTTGGGTGGTTTTTTTATTACTGGTTCTGCCAATATTGTCAACCAGATTAAAGAAAAAGAACTGGATAAGCTCATGAAAAGGACACAAAATAGGCCTTTGCCTACAGGAAGACTGTCGGTAAATGAAGCTACAGTGTTTTGTATCGTTTTGCTCATCATTTCATGCTATATTCTTTTTATTGAATTTAATTACAAAGCAGGCTTACTGGGTTTATTAAGCTTTTTATTGTATGGTTTCGTTTACACTCCTTTGAAAAGAGTAGGGCCAATTTCTGTATTTGTAGGCGCTTTTCCAGGGGCTTTTCCTCCGATGATTGGTTGGGTTGCAGCTACTAATCATTTTGGCTTGGAGCCAGGTATTTTATTTGCCATTCAATTTTTTTGGCAGTTTCCGCACTTCTGGGCTATTGCTTGGGTAGCTGATGAAGACTATCAAAGAGCAGGCTTTAAGATGTTGCCTAATAACGGACACAAAGACTTAAGAACGGCCTTAACAATGATGATGTACACCATCTTCTTAGTTCCTTGTGGGTTTGTTCCTTATCTTTTGCACATGACGGGCATCAATTCTGCTATGGTAGCCGTATTGTGTGGTGTATTGTTTTTATCTCAGACATTCTATTTGATGTCTAAACCAACAGATAAAGCCGCTTTGATGATGATGTTTGGCTCTTTTATATATTTGCCAATTGTGCAGATAGCTTTTTTGATGGACAAGGTATAATTTTGATTTAGAATTGACATTTAATAAATAATGACACAAGAACATTTAGCCAATATAAAGCTAGGAGAGCCCGAAGAAACGCTCTCGATGAACCCAAAGAAGTTTATGCTTTGGCTAGCGATAGTTTCAATAACGATGATGTTTGCAGGTTGGACATCAGGTTATTTAGTAAGAAAAGCAGAAGGAAGATGGCATGAGTTTGAGTTGCCTCAAATCTTTTGGTATTCAACTATTATTTTGTTTGTAAGTAGTATTTCGATGATTTTAGCAGTGAGTGCTGCAAAAAAAAATAAATTCAGTACACTCAAAACAGCAATTTCTATTACTTTTGTGTTCGGGTTGACTTTTTTAGTGACCCAAGTAATTGGTTTCTCTGATTTAATTAAGAATCAATTATATTTTGCTGGAAGCGATGTAGCGTCTTCATGGATTTATGTTTTAGTGGGCTTACACGGCTTACACGTATTTTCTGGCTTAATAGTATTACTAGTATCTTTGATTTCATCATTCAAGTTTACTGCTGAATCAAAAAACCTTACTAGAATCCAATTATGTGCTACTTATTGGCACTTTTTGGATATCCTATGGTTGTATTTATTCTTTTTCTTGTATTTTAATCGTTAATCTGTTTAAATTAGCGAACTTTTAAATAATAATAAACCCCAAATTATAAAAGATGTCTGCATTACACGCTGCTACTGCCGTTCCTGAAAAATTGACATGGTCGGGTGGTTCAGAACCTTTGAAAGCTAGTTACGGAAAACTAATGATGTGGTTTTTCTTACTTTCAGATACGTTCACTTTCTCTGCCCTATTGGTAACTTATGGTATGATTCGCTTTAGTCAGCAAGCATACACTGGTGCACATGAAAAGTTTTTCTTTTCTACTACGCACTGGCCAATCCCAGACAAAGTTTTCGAAGCGGTTCCATTCTTACATGGTATTGAAGCTCCATTAATTTTTGTGGGTATCATGACATTTATTTTGATTTTCAGTTCTGTTACAATGGTATTAGCGGTAGAAGCTGGTCACCGTGGCGACCGTGCTGATGTTGAGAAATGGATGCTTTGGACAATCCTTGGTGGTTTTACTTTCTTAGGTTCTCAAGCTTGGGAATGGACGCACTTTATCCATGGCCCTGCGGACTTAGCTAAAGCAGCTACAGATGCTTTAGGCAACCCTATCGAAGGTGCTAACCTAACACGTAATCCTTATGGTCCTCCTGCATTCGCAGATTTATTTTTCTTTATTACTGGATTCCACGGGACACACGTATTCTCAGGTGTTATTTTAAATATCTTGATTTTCTTTAATACAGCAACAGGTTTATACGAACGTCGTGGGCATTACGAAATGGTAGAAAAAGTAGGTCTTTACTGGCACTTTGTAGATTTAGTTTGGGTGTTTGTATTTACATTCTTCTATCTAGTATAATTCGATAACTTTTAATCTAATAATATAATGGCATCACACGTTCATTCGTCTCATACAGAGGAAAAAGTAATACTACCTCCACAAACTAAAGCAATCTGGAATACATTTATTATTCTTTTGGTATTAACAGTAATTGAATTCATAATTGCTTTTGTTATGCCAGCTAACCATTTAAGAGTTGCTATCTTTGCTGGAATGACAATAGTTAAAGCTTTTTTCATTGTGGGTGAATTTATGCACTTAAAGCATGAGGTAAAAACCCTTATCTGGGCTATTTTAATACCCGTAGTATTTGTGGCGTGGTTATTAACAGCGTTGATTTACGAAGGTGGTCACCTTTATTGATATAACAAATTATGGTGGATAATTGCTTGAAAAAGTGATTATCCACTTATGTTTTAGGTTGACTCAACACTAAACATGGAGAATGATTAAAGAAAACAATCATGCAAAAGTCTATGAAAGCTGGAATCCTAATCACTGCGTTAGTTGTTCCAGCTTTAATTTTTTTATATTTAAAGGGTTTTGGGGAAAACCATTATGAGTTGCCCTATATGATTCCTCTGACGGATTCTACCACAGGCAATGTAATGTTGAAGAAGAATCCGAATCCACGTTGGAACCAGCCAGAAATGGATACTGTATTTCATACGATACCTACTTGGCAATTGATAGATGAAAATGGGACAGCTTTTTCAAGTAGAAGCCTAAAAGGGAAAATATATGTAACAGATTTTTTCTTTACCAGATGTACTTCTATTTGCCCTAAAATGTCAACCCAACTTACCAGAGTACAAGATACATTTTCACAGAACAATGAAGTGAATTTTGTTTCTATTTCGGTTGACCCTACACACGATGAACCAGAGAAGCTTAAAAAATATGCCCAAGAGTATGATGCTATTAAGGGTAAATGGCACTTTTTGACGGGAGAAAAAAAAGTAATATATCCGTTGGCTGTTAAAGGATATTTTATTCCAGTAGCGGATGCTTCAGAATATGACAAAGCAATTAAGAATCCTGATGAAACATTTATCCATTCTGAAAAGTTAATATTAGTAGATAAAGAAGGGCATATCAGAGGATTCTATGATGGTACTGACAAAAAAGATGTAGATCGCCTAATTTTAGAAATGAGAGTACTATTAAAAATTTACGAAACAAATAGTTGAGTTGAATTAGAAAATCTATAATACAATGAGTTTAGTGGTAGAAAAAAACGAAAAGAATGAGAAGCTATTGAGTATTTTGTCGATTGCTATTCCTGTAGCTGTTGCAATACTTATAGGATTACCCCAAAGAATCAATCTAGGTGAATGGACAAAAATATTGCCACACGTAATAGGAGTGCTCAATACAACTACCTCTATTACATTAATTATTGGTTTTATCTTCATTAAAAATAATAATATAAAGTGGCATCAAAAAATGATGACTATGTCGTTTATACAAGGTTCTTTGTTTTTGGTTTTATATATATTATATCACGTATCTAACGATAATACACCTTTTGGAGGCGAAGGATTTATTAGACCTGTATATTATTTCTTTTTACTTTCGCATATTGGTTTATCTATTGGTGTAGTATGGTTTGTGCTAAGAGCGATGTATTATGCCTTGAGTAACCAGATTGAATTGCATAAAAAGATTGTGAAGTTTACTTTTCCAATGTGGTTATATGTTTCAGTAACGGGTGTGATAGTTTACTTAATGATTTCACCGTATTACAAGTAATCGTTATTACAGAAAAAACTTATGAAAAAATTCGTTTTAACTTCAGTTATATTTTTGATTTCGGTATCAATGAGTTTGGCACAATGTGCTATGTGCAGAATGACCGTAGAAAGTACCGTTTCAAATGGTAGAAGCCAAATAGCATCAAACTTAAACTTTGCTATTTTATACTTGCTCATAGCACCGTATTTATTAGTGGCAGTAGTGGGTTATTTATGGTGGAAGAGTTCAAAGAAGAATATGTCGCCTCAAACTATTTTGAGACAACGATTAAGAAAAGCTTTTAGTTAATAAACATGAGTCATCCCGAATTTTAAAATCACAAAAAAGCGGTCAAAATTAGTTTTTTGACCGCTTTTTTGTGATTGATGCAAAACGAATTCCTACTGTTTGAGCGATAGCGAGTCGGTTCGCCGATGCGATTAGGAATTCTTGATTTTTTTACGGTCCGCCGTTGCGGTTACTTTTTGCATCAAGGCAAAAAGTAAGGACGAGAATAAATTACAAAAACTTAAAATCATCTAAAACTCACTATTTTTAGAGAAAATTTGGGATGACTCATGTTTATTCCCAAAGAGGATAATATTCTAAGCGGATTTGCTCACCAAAAAAGATTTTAGTAGATGTTTCAAACGATTGTGTATAGTCTGAAACATAAAAATGTTTGATGTATGCATTTAAGCCATTCAAAGCATGGTTGGTAGATAAAAACTCTTCAACAGATTTAGCAACGATTTCAGAGGTATCGAGCACAGTTACAGAATCTTTATAATAATTTTCAATCTGTTTTTTGATTAAAGGGTAGTGGGTACAACCCAAAATTAAGGCTTCGATATCAGCTAATTCTTCATTTTTTAGGTATTCCTGAATAATACTTTCAGAAATATTATTATTAAAAAAACCTTCTTCAATCATCGGAGCTAGCAAAGGCGTAGCCAGTGATTTTAGTATAATATCTTTTTCAAGGGCATCAGTTTTTTTTCGATAAATATTAGAATTCACGGTTTGTTTAGTACCAATCAAGCCAATGGTTTTCCCAGCATAGTTTTCTGATAAATAATTAACGACAGGGTCAATTACATTCATTACCTTAGCCTTGCTACCAACATATTCTTTTACAAGTTCGTAAGCAGCGGCAGAGGCTGAATTGCAAGCAATTAAAATGATTTTACATTTTTGTTGCAACAAGACATTACAAATTTTGATAGAATAAGCCTGAATGGCTGCAGCAGATTTATCGCCATAAGGTAAATGTGCAGTGTCGCCGAAGTAAATGATGTTTTCGTTAGGAAGTAACTTGGTTACGGCATGAGCCACTGTTAAGCCACCAATACCGCTATCAAAAATGCCTATCGCAGCAGAAGAATTCATAGAAAAAAGATTAAAAATAAAAAAAATATGGGCTATAAGCTATTTATGAATAATATCTAGTAAAGAAAATCAATTATTGTTTACAAATTTGAATATTCAATATTTATCGTGCAACCTTTCATTAGTATATTTCATCTTGAAAGTAATTAAGTAAACAAATTGCTCTGAACCGCAGATTTATAAAAAAGCTAAACCAGACTTTATATCGTGAAACTGATTACTTTATTTCAAACTGAAGAGGCATTAGTGAAAGCTTGTCAAAAAGGCGACCCAAAGGCCCAACGAAGAGTGTACGAGAAGTATTCCCCAAAAATGTTGGGGATATGCTTTAGGTATGTACACGATGAGTTTGAGGCGGAAGAAATAATGATTGAAGGTTTCGTGAAAGTATTTGATAAAATTAATAGTTTTAAATTGGAGGGAAGCTTTGAAGGATGGATTCGACGGATAATGGTGAACGAATCATTGATGTATCTGAGAAGTAATAAAAAAGCCCAATTTGAAGTAAGTTATGATCAAATTCTTTACGAACCCGAACCAGAACAATTTAGGACAGACCTTGAAACAAAAGATTTACTAAAGTTGATTGAGAAGTTGCCGACAGGCTATAAAACAGTATTTAATTTGTATGCGATAGAGGGGTATTCTCATGCAGAAATTGCGGAACAATTGGGAATTACGGAAAGTACTTCAAAATCGCAACTATCAAGGGCAAGAGTAATTTTACAAAATGCAGTAGTTCAAACGATTTAACTCGATTTTGATTAATCGAAAATTATATGAAAAGTCAAGAAAATATCGATAAGTTTTTTGCCGAACGACTACAGCAATACGAGCGTCAGCCGCGTACTGTTGCATGGGAAAAACTACAAGCAAAGCTAGATAAACAAGAAAGCAAACTGATACCATTGTGGTGGCGGTATGCGTCGGCTGCTTCGGTAGCATTATTGCTGGCTTCGGGCATTTATTGGATGAATGCTCCGAAAGATTTGAATGCTATTAAGATGGCTTCTAACCCAACAAAAACAATTTCAACTGAAAAGAAAACAGGTGAAGAAACGAAAAATATAGCCTCGCCAATTGCTCATGATAATATTTCAATCGCAAGCAATGCTACAGAAAAGTCTAGAACAATGATAGTGACTGATATTAGTACAGAAAAGGCAATTAGAACAGACAAGACGAGTGCTGAGAAAAATTTAATGAGTACTAATAAGGATGAATCAGTATTGGTTAAAAACATAGCACCAATACAAATACCAAAACCTGAGATAGCGCCTAGCACAATTGTTTTAGTAGTTGATAATACCCCTAAAGTGAGCAAAGAAGCAGAGAAAGAAACCATAGTATTGAATCTGATAGAAACACCAACGGAGGCTGTAGCAGAAACTACGCCATTGGATGAAAGTACTAACAGAAAACCTAGCAAGTTTAATAGAATCTGGCAACAGTTGAAAAGAGCTAAAAATGGTGAGAATGTAGATTGGAAAGAAGTTGGATTTAAGCCCCAAAAGCTATTGGCCAGAGCAGATGCTAAAATAGAGAATGCACTGACAAAAGGAGAAGAAACAGAAAAATAAAAAAATAATTGATGCAACCCGAACTTAAGCAATTGCATCTTAAATTCAAACAACAAGTTTTTAGAATAACTACTAATTTAATTCAAAACCAAGGCATGCAGGGCTAGAATTAAGGGGAAAGAAATCTCTAAAAAACCTAAAACAATAAATAAAATCGCCATGGAAACGTACCAAATGAAGAGAGTGATGAGCAAAATTACTTTTTCAATAATCGTATCATTTTTTGTTATCTCAATAACAAGTTTTAAAAGTTTGGCTAACTCGAACGAAAAGGATTCAACCGTAATAAATATCGATAAGCGTAACCAAACATTACTAAACAGTAAAAATCCGAACAGGTCTTTAAAAGAAGATTTACAGGAGTTATTTCAAAAGAACGGAATGAACCTTGACGACGAAACATGGAAAGGAATCCGTAGAGTAGTAAATAGCGAATTGAATAAAGATACAGTATTGGTAATTGTCCAAAACAATAAGAGTATCAATGTGGCGATTAATGGTAAAACAGATGATACTGCAAGAAATAGCAATACTAGCGTTAATCAATCATCTAATAGAAACGTATCCAATGGAAATAGCGGTGCTAATGTAAAAATTGGATTAGGTGGTGTACACGTAAAAGATGGTAATGAAGAAGTACATGTAAGCTGGAACGGAGTACTGGTAAAAGATGGTAATGACGAAGTAAAAGTGATGTTGAAAGATACAGCTAAAGTTAATAGAAGAGAACAAGGTTTTAGTAGTCGCTCAGGATTCAATATTTACTTTGGCTTTAATAGCTTTGCTAACACTGGAAGTATCTCAGGAATATATAATACCAAGGATTTTGAATTAAGTCCGTTCGGGTCAAGATATTTTGGTTTTGGTTGGACAAGAAGCGGTATGATTAGTAAGGGTACAAAAGCGGCTTTGAAGATAAGCTATGGCCTTGAAGTATCATGGAACAACTATATGTTCGAAAACAATAACTATCTAGTTAAAGGAGCGAACAATATAGAGTTTGCCAACTATAAAGACGCTGCAGGTAATGTAATTCCACTTTCGAGAAATAAATTAACAGTTGCTAATATCAACATTCCGATAATGCCTTATGTGGCTTTCAGAAAGAATAGTGTAGTTACTTACATTGCTGCTGGTGGATACGTAGGTTATAGAATAGACAGCTATACAAAAACGAAAGAAGAAGATAGTGGTGCTAAGAAATGGAACCATAGTAGCTTCTATTTGAATAATCTTCGTTATGGTTTGGCATTTGAATTAGGATTGAAAAATTTCCCTGATTTGTTTGTAAACTATGATTTAAACAAATTGTATCAAGATGGTAGAGGACCGGGCATTAGTGGAGTAAGTTTCGGAATAAGATTATAAGTTAAAGATTATAATTAATTGAGCTTGGCATTTATTGGATATTTTAAATCAAAAATATTCAATAAATGCCAATTTTGTAACTGTCGAATTATCAATGAATTAGAATTTTTTGCGAAAAAAAAGTAAAATTTTTTTTATTTAACGTTTGACAAAATAAAAAATAAACTTACCTTTGCACACTCTTTCACCAGAACGCTAAACGAAAGCAGTTCAAAAGTAGAGAAAATGGGGGTGTACCAGAGTGGCCAAATGGGGCAGACTGTAACTCTGCTGGAGTATTCCTTCGGTGGTTCGAATCCATCCGCCCCCACGATTTGAATGAGTGAATATTTAAATAAACGTTTAAAATTCAATACTCAATCATCTTCACTATTATAAGAGTAAGCGGGAGTAGCTCATTTGGTAGAGCGATAGCCTTCCAAGCTATAGGTGGCGGGTTCGAGCCCCGTCTCCCGCTCATAGGGAACAATAGTAAGTGGTTAGTTGTTAATTAGTTAATAGTTATTAGTTTAGCTAAAAACGATTAACAATTAACCTCTTATAATTTCTAAGGGTTAGGTTTCTGAAAATGCCTTTGTAGCTCAGTGGTAGAGCACTTCCTTGGTAAGGAAGAGGTCGGCAGTCCGATTCTGCTCAAAGGCTCGAATCAATTTGAAGATTGTTTTAATTTGAAGATTTGAAAGTTATTTTGTTGTTTTTACAGAATAAGTTAAAATGTTTTCAAATATTCAAATCCTCAAGTTTTCAAATGTAAAAAGTATCAAACAATTATTTAAATAAAACTAATTAAGAACTAAATATCATGGCAAAAGAGAATTTTGACCGTAGTAAGCCCCACGTAAACATTGGTACAATCGGTCACGTTGACCACGGTAAAACTACATTGACTGCTGCAATTACGAAAGTATTGTCAGAAAAAGGACTTGCTGAGAAAAAAGATTTCTCATCAATTGACTCGGCTCCTGAAGAAAAAGAGCGTGGTATCACTATCAATACTGCTCACGTAGAATATTCAACAGCTAACCGTCACTATGCACACGTTGACTGTCCAGGTCACGCCGATTACGTGAAAAACATGGTAACTGGTGCTGCTCAAATGGATGGTGCTATCATCGTAGTTGCTGCAACTGACGGTCCAATGCCACAAACTCGTGAACACATCTTGTTGTCTCGCCAAGTAGGTGTACCTCAATTGGTTGTATTCATGAACAAAGTGGATATGGTTGACGATCCAGAATTGTTAGAATTAGTAGAAATGGAAATCCGTGAATTGTTATCATTCTATGAATTTGATGGAGATAACATTCCAGTAATCCAAGGTTCTGCATTAGGTGGTTTGAATGGCGAGCCGAAATGGGTTGCTACTATCGATGCATTAATGGATGCTGTTGATAGCTGGATTCCACTTCCTAAGCGTGATGTTGATAAGCCTTTCTTGATGCCAGTTGAAGACGTATTCTCGATCACAGGTCGTGGTACTGTTGCTACTGGTCGTATCGAAACTGGTATCATCAACTCTGGTGAAGCAGTAGATATCTTAGGTATGGGTGCTGAAGGCTTGAAATCAGTTGTAACTGGTGTTGAGATGTTCCGTAAAATCCTTGACCGTGGTGAAGCTGGTGATAACGTAGGTTTATTATTACGTGGTATCGACAAAGAATCTATCCGTCGTGGTATGGTTATTTGTAAGCCAGGTTCTGTGAAGCCTCACACTAAATTCAAAGCTGAGGTTTATATCTTGTCTAAAGAAGAAGGTGGTCGTCACACTCCATTCTTTAACAAATATCGTCCACAGTTCTATTTCCGTACAACTGACGTAACAGGAGAAATCATGTTGCCAGAAGGAGTAGAAATGTGTATGCCTGGTGATAACTTAACTATCTCAGTAACTTTATTGAACAAAGTAGCGATGGACAAAGGTCTTCGTTTCGCTATCCGTGAGGGTGGACGTACAGTAGGTGCTGGTCAGGTAACTGAAATTTTAGACTAATTTTTAGCTAAAAATAGATTGAGAGCGTTGCAAATATGTAACGCTCTCTTTTTTTAGAATAAATTTGTCAGTATTTTTTTTGCAAGTTTAGGATAAACAACTATCTTTGCAGTCGATTTACACGGGAATAGTTCAATGGTAGAATGCGGGTCTCCAACACCCTTGATCAGGGTTCGAATCCTTGTTCCCGTGCTTAGTTTAAGTTCCAAGTTTTAGATTTTAATTTTACTTACATTGTTTAAATGTACTAAATTTAAAGCCTAAAATATTGGAACTTAAAAGTTTATAAGCACCACATTTTTGCTTTATAAATAATATAAATTAGTAGTTTAATTACGAACAATAGAAACCATGAACAAATTACAACAACTTGTTAAAGAGTCTTGGACAGAAGTTACAGAAAATGTAACATGGCCTAAATTTTCAGAATTACAGGCAAGTTCAACACTTGTATTAGTGGCATCTTTAATTTTTGCATTGGTGGTTGGTATGATTGACTTTCTTTTCAAGTCTGGATTAGAGTATTTCTATCAATAATTTTAATTGAAGTTTCGGAATGCGGATTTAGCGATAAATCTGTTGGGATGTTACATCAATTCAAAATCTATCATGGCAAACCGAAATTTATACTCATACAATGGCAGAGACTAATTGGTACGTTCTGAGGGCAGTTTCAGGGCAAGAAAAGAAAATAAGGACTTATCTCGAAAATGAAATTACGAGACAAAGTCTTCAGGATTATATTCCACAGATTATTATTCCAACAGAGAAAATATTTGAAATGCGTAACGGTAAAAAAACCGTGCGTGAGAAAACTTTGTTTGCTGGATATATTTTTGTTGAAGCAGATATTAAATATGGTGAAGTAGCTCACTTAATTACATCAATGCCGGGTGTTATTGGCTTTTTAAGCTGGAATGATGGTAAGACATCAAAAACACCTATTCCATTGCGTGCTGGCGAAATAAAACGTATTTTAGGTAAAATGGATGAGGCTGTGGCGGTTGAAGAATTAGCACCAACGTCGTTCTCTAAAGGCGAAACTATCAAAGTTATCGATGGACCATTCTCCGGATTTGAAGGTTCAGTAGAAGAAATCTTTGATGATAAGAAAAAGTTGAATGTTATGGTTAAAATATTTGGCCGTAATACTCCGGTTGAATTGAACTATTCTCAAGTAGAAAAATAATCAATAGCAACATAAACAAAAAGAGGAATATCTATCATAGATATTCCTCTTTTTGTTTATGCTGAATGTCAGGAATAAAATAACCTCGAGAATTGCCCATTTTGGTATATTGTCGAGGTTGTTTTGTGAATAATAATACTAGAGGGTATTCTTACTAAGAAAAGGCCGTAAAGCACCTTTAAAAACATTATTCAGAAGCTATTGATACTAAATGATTAATCTGAGGTAAAATATCTACATTATCTGGACAAATAATGTCTTGTGCTACTACCTGCTGACCAGATAATAAAATCTTTGAATCAGGAAATTCTTTTGCTAATCGGTACACATATTTCTGAACTTCGTCTTGCGAAGGTACAGCTGTTATTATTGTTAATAAATAATCTGGTTTATGTACCTTATGGGCAAAAGTAAGTTCGCTAAAAGGTAAACTTTGACCAAGGTATATAACTTTGTTGTGTCGGGAACGAATGATATAATTCGCAAATAATAAACTAATTTCGTGCATTTCTCCCTCAGGTAAAAAAAGCAAGTATTTTTTTGCTCCAACCCTTAGCGAAGGCAATTGACCATCAATCGCAACGATAAGCTTTTGACGGATTAGATTAGCAATGAAATGCTCTTGTGCAGGATTAACAGAACCCGTAACCCATAAGGTGCCAATTCTACTTAAAAAGGGAAAGATGATATTAATCATCATGTTTTCAAAACCAAATTGGAGCGTATTGGTACTGATAATTTTTTCAAACCTTTCTTCGTCTAAATCAAGCATAGAGATCGTCAGGGCATGAATCTGTTCTGGATAACTCAATTGTTTTTCTGAAATCAATAATACTTCTTTTGACATATCGTCGGAAGCCATTTTTGAAATCTCAGAAATTTTATGACCATGTGCCTTCAATAGCGCAATATTCAGCACCAACTTAAGATCATTGTTATCATAAGTTCGAATGTTAGTGTCTGTTCTTTCTGGTTTTAAAATATCATACCGTTGCTCCCAAATCCTCAGGGTATGAGCCTTGATTCCAGATAACTGCTCAAGGTCTTTTATAGAATAAATGCTCATCGTGTTGGCTAAATGGCTTGATAACTTACTACAATCGAAATTCAAATCAAACAATCACATTGTTTAAAAACCATTGGCATTCAATAATTTTATAGTGAAGCTGTTTAAACTTTCCCTTTCGGGTTAAACTAAGTCTTTTAGAATAGCTTGTTCCAAAATTTTCTCAACGTAGCGATGCTATGCTTCGCAGATTTTGAAAAAATCAATTCAAAAATACAATACTTTCACCTAAGAAACGGAAAGTTTAAACAGCTTCAATGTCTGACTAAAGCTTGAATGGTATAAATGATATAATTGAATTTTATGAAATAATGCCAGTGTCTAGGGTATAAACGCCATGTTTAAAAAAAGGTTTACAAAACTATACAAAAAAATTAAAGTTGTCTAGGTAGAGAATATAGAATGAAGTAGAAAAAAGATAAATTGTAAATAAAAAAGTAAGGGTGCTAATGCATTGTTTTTAAGGAATTTACTACTGATGAAATAATATTGTAGCCCAAATGAAATAATGAACCAACCAACGTAATTTTGAATAGGTATTTTGTTGAAGTGCCATTGCCAAAAATCTAAACGTATGGCAACGGGCTCAATTATTAAATCTAAGCATACCATCAGGCTAGCAGCTACGGTAGATAGTAGAATATTACGCCCAAAGAATGGGTTTAAGTTTTTGAATAATTTTTCAATGATATGACCCGAACTGTAAACTAAAATAAACCAATTGGCACCAATTACGATGGGAACATCAAATAGTTGAATCCCCAATGTTTTTCCATAATAATATTGCCCGAAAATAATACCTGTATGTACGCCCAGTACTTCAACAAAAAAGCCTATTAGAAAAGTAATGATGGCAAAAAGAATAAACTTTAGCTGAAAGTCTTGTTGGAAAAGGAGCAAAAGAATTAACGAAATCCAAAGATTGAAGGGTGATAATAGTTTGAAATATTCGCGGGTTAAGGGAATCATTAAACCGATAAATCCGACAAGATACATCAATGACAATATTGTAAAAACTATTTTGCGATAGCGCGTATTGAGCAACGTTTGTATTGTTGAAAGGTTCATTAGTGATCAAGGATTGCCTAAAAAAAAAGGTCTTGTCGTATTGACAAGACCTAGGGAGGAAGATGGGGCTCGAACCCACGACCCTCGGAACCACAAACCGATGCTCTAACCAACTGAGCTACAACCTCCGTGTTGTATTGGGACTGCAAAGGTAGTAGTTGAATTAATAAATAACAATTTTTTTGAAGAAATTCTTACAAAAAAATTGTTATTTATAGCTAACTAATTAAGCTTTAGCAGCTTTATAACGGCTTTCAGCACTTTCCCAATCTACCAAATTCCAGAAAGAATCGATATAATCAGGACGTTTGTTTTGGAATTTTAAATAATATGCGTGTTCCCAAACATCTAAACCGATGATAGGAGTACCTTTTATCTCAGCAATATCCATTAATGGATTGTCTTGATTAGGTGTTGAAGATATCGCTAAACCATTAGCAGTAACTACTAACCATGCCCAACCTGAACCAAATCTTGTTAAACCTGCTTTTTTGAATTCGTCTTTGAAAGCATCGAATGAACCAAATTTTGTAGTAATAGCTTCCGCTAAAGTACCTACTGGTGAACCACCACCATTTGGAGAAAGGATATTCCAGAAAAATGTATGGTTCCAGTGGCCTCCACCGTTGTTACGAATTGCAGGAGAGTACTTGCTTACGTCAGAAATCAATTCTTCAAGTGATTTTCCTTCTAATTCAGTACCAGCTACAGCACCATTTAGGTTAGTAACATAAGTGTTATGGTGACGATCATGGTGAATTTCCATTGTCAACGCATCAAAATGAGGCTCTAAAGCATCATTTGCATAAGGTAAAGGGTCTAATACGAATGCCATTTTTTTAAGGAGTTATTTAATTATTATAGTTAAGGAGTTAGAGAGAACTCTCTACTCATGTTGTTTCAAAAACTATCAAAATTGTAATTAAGTTCTTAATTGGGAAAAAAATCTCTTCAATAAGAGCGTTGAGTCTTCTTGTAAAACACCAAATGAAATGGTTGATTTAGGATGCATAATGGAAGCACCTAATTTTTTAAAACCCCGTTTGTCATCTGAAGCACCCCACACAATTCTACTTAGTTGAGACCAAAAAATCGCGCCACCACACATTACACAAGGCTCTAAAGTGACATATAACGTACAATCTTTGAGATATTTTGAGCCTAAAGTTTGTGCAGCAGCCGTAATGGCTAACATTTCAGCATGTGCCGTTACATCATTTAATTTTTCTGTTTGATTATAAGCTTTGGCAATTACTTGGTTCTGACAAACTATAATGGCACCCACAGGAATTTCCCCTTCATCAAAGGCTATCGCTGCTTGCTGTAAAGCAATTCTCATAAAGTATTCGTCAGAAAAATACATATTTGCTAAGCAATATCAGATGAAATTTTTTCAGCAACTTTATGGGTAGCTCTATTTCTTAAATAAAAATCTACCAATACCAAGGCTGCCATTGCTTCAACAATAGGCACTGCACGAGGTACAACACAAGGGTCATGGCGACCTTTACCCGACACCACAACGGCATTGCCATCAGCATCTACGCTGTCTTGGTCTTGCATAATCGTAGCAACAGGTTTGAAGGCCACTCTAAAATAAATATCTTCACCGTTAGAGATACCGCCTTGAACACCACCTGAATAATTTGTTTTGGTTTTCACTCGGTTCTGTTCATCCAAAAACATTTCATCATTATGTTCCGAACCATACATCTCTACGCCTTCAAATCCACTTCCGTATTCAAAACCTTTTACGGCATTGATACTGAGCATCGCTTTGCCTAATTCTGCATGAAGTTTATCAAAAACAGGCTCGCCTAAGCCCACTGGAGTACCCGTAATTACGCAGTTTACTACGCCACCAATTGAATCTCCTTTTTTACGGGTTTCATCAATCAAATCAAACATTTGTTGCGCAACGACTGGGTCTGGACAGCGAACGGCATTTTCTTCCGCCAAATTCAAATCCAATTGTTGGTAAGGTGTGGATAACTTTAACTTGCCTACTTGCGAAACATAAGATTTAATATCAACACCAATTTGTTTTAAAATCAATTTTGCCAAGGCGCCCGCGGCTACTCTTGCTACGGTTTCACGGGCAGAGCTACGTCCACCACCACGATAATCGCGATTACCATATTTGGCTGTATAGGTATAATCAGCGTGTGAGGGGCGAAACTGTTGTGCGATGTGTGAATAATCTTTTGAACGTTGGTCGCCGTTCAATACCATCATGGCTATGGGTGTGCCTGTAGTTTTACCATCAAAAATGCCAGATAATACTCGAAATTCATCGGCTTCACGGCGTTGAGTAGTAATTCTGGATTGCCCTGGTTTACGACGATCTAATTCGCTTTGAATGAAAGCCGTATCGAAATCAATTCCCGCCGGACATCCATCTACAATTACGCCAACTGCTGTTCCGTGCGACTCGCCAAATGTACTAATCTTGAATAATTTACCGTATGTACTGCTCATGTGAGTGATATAAGAAATAACGAGAACTGTTACTTCATTTTTTGATTGCTCTTAACTTATTTCCGCTTTTTATTGGGTAATAAAATATACACCATACCTATCAACATAATGGTGATAAGAATATTAGCTTCGTCTTTTAAAAATTTACCAAAATTGTTCGGTGCATCAGACGAATCTTTATCTTTCAAACCATCATAAACTGATACTACCGTTAGGGGAGTATCGGCTGTTTTAATGGTTTGCCCACTTACTTTTAGTTGAAGTTTTGATTTTAAGGTATCATATTTCTCGGTTTTAGTATTAAAATATACCCATTTAAAATACTTATCGAGTGCAAAGTTACCAGCCTGTTTTGGAATTATCAGAAAAGTAAAGGTTTTTGTGCTAACAACTTTTCCATTTTCTGGATAAGCACTAGAATTTATTTCTGGAGGGAAAAAGTCAAAAAGGTTGTCATTCTTCATTTCGGGTAGTTTTATATTATAACCATCCCCTGTAATCTGAATGCGATATTGAACTGATTTCCCTGTATTAATACTATTTTTATTGATGACCTCTTTTAACGAAAAATCTCCTACTGATACTTCCTGTTTAAGAGGATGGTTAGGTAAATCTTTCGTTTTTATGGCCAATACTTTGGTCTTGAAAGTAATTGGCTCAGGTATTTTCTCCCCATTTTTCCCCACCGTGTATTTTATCAATTTTAAACTAACCGACGGGAAAATAATTTCTTTGTTATTTAATGGATAGAAAGTAGCTTGATAAAATTTGTATTGCGTGTAAGTTTTGCCATTTAAAACCAACTGCCCTTCTTGAGCTTCTGTGATACCAAAACTTTCTTCCCAACAGTTTTCAGGTTTTAATTTTTTAGTAATCTCTGGAATTTGAATAGTATTATTATCAAATTCCATTTCAGTTCCATTATTATCAGCTACATAGAAAGCCAAGGTAACAGTGAAGCCTTCACCGACGAAAAGACTGCTTTTATTAGTACTGAGTGTTAAAAAAGCATCGTTTTTAGCATTTTTTATCTCCGATTGAGTGCCTTCGATAAAATCAGTAAAGTCTTCATTACCTACTGAAATGTCTTTTTTTTCAGGGTTAGATTGTTGTTGGCTCGCTTTTTTTACCTTCACCGTAAAACCATCTGCTTTTATATTGAGCTCATTGACATTTACTTTGAAAGAAGGGACTTTAAGCGTACCTATTTTTTGTGGAGAATAGTTTTGGGTGATATTACAAGTAGAGATTGCTTGTCCATTTACAAAAGAATGTGAGGTTGATTTTGAAAAACCTTTTTTTGTAAAATTGGGTAAGTCGGGAAATTTGCAGGTCGGTATTTGAGCTTCGCCAGTATATTTAACTACTACGGTAAGCACAAACGGATCATTCATAGAAATATTTTTTTCTCCTATTACCAATGATACATCATTATCCTGACCCTTAGAGCGGAAACACACTAAAGAATAAAAAAATATTGAAATAATTATATAATATTTTTTTTGTTTCACCGTTGTCTAAATAAACGTTCAAAAAATTAATATATTAATGATATAAAAAAAGCATCATTTTTTTGCTAAAACACTTGATTTTCAGGAGTTTGTATGATAAATTTGATAGAGATTTGTTTTGTATTGTTACTTTATTAAATCCATTTAAAAGCTATGATTACCTTAAACTATGTCAAAGTTATTTTGGAAAAAGTTAGTTTTGATGCAAAGTTATTCGAGAAAGAATTAAAAAAAGCAATCAAGACACTATTATCTGATGAAGTAAGTGAATTGCAAGCGTGGTGTTATGATAAATTTGGGAAAATCTATAATCAAGTTATCGAAAAATGTTTTAACAGACTACGTCGAAAAATGAATGTATTGGCTCAGTGAAGTTTCCTAAACACCGAATTCTAGACACCAAAAAAAGATTAAGAAAGCCCTGTTAATTTTTAATTAGCAGGGCTTTAGTTTTATTAAAAACCTTCTTTCGCTTCTTCTTTCTTCTTCTCAACTTTAGGTTTTTCGTCTTTTTTATTAACTATTTTCTTACCTTTTTCTACCCTGGTTCTATAGTTATCCACGAATCTTTCTGAAAAAGCAATTTTTTCCTCAGCACCAACGCCTAAGAATGCATACGCATTTTTACCACTCCCTTTTTTAACTCCTTTCGATTTGGCGGCAACAGCATTATTAAATTCACCATCAGATGAGATGACACCCATCTCGTTTTTCAAGTAACCCATAAAATACCAAATATCTTCTGAAGGTTCTAAATAAAGATAGAACTCATCCCCCTCATTGGTTTTTTTAATTTCAAGCATTCCTTCAATCTCGGCATTAATATCTGTTCCTCCAATATTTGCAATTGCCAATTTGCCAACACTATAAAAAGAAGCATGTTGGTCTGAATACCGCAAATTAGCTTTTGAAATAACCATCGTCGTATTCAGTTTAGATGAAATTGAATAAAGAGGTACGTGTTCATTTTTTACACGTCTTTCAAAAGAAGCGACGGTTTTCCCACCCAAAATATTAGCGAGTTTCGATAAGTAATGTTCTTTATCATCAGGGTCGTCGGCACTAACATTATCACGAGACTCTAAATTTATTTTTACAATCTTATCGGCCATTGCTTTTAGTACTTCGGCAGGCATTGGAAAATTAACCACCAACATCTGGTCGAATTTATATTTTCCACTATCCACCCTCATTTCAGCAAAGCCAGCAGTCTGTAATAACGTACTAGGATTAAAGAAATTAAATGCCCCTTCTAGTTTCAGCGTCTTTTTAGCATCATCAAAAATATAACGATTGGCTTCATAAGATTGAGCTTTATCGTCGGCACCAATTTCAAAACGAGATGTCTTTGCAATATCCCTGAATGCTCCTTTCGCTACAAAAATATCTTCGTCTTTAGCATCCTCTTTGTTCGATAAGAACGTAGAATATAAACCACTTGAAGCTGTTCTAAAATGTAGTCCAGCAAACAATGGAGTATTGCCTTCACCTAGTAAAGTAGGTTGTACATCAATATTCACACTATCGCGACTATTACCTTTGTACACTATCCAATTGGTATCATACTTTTTGGTTTTGGTATCAGGACGCACAAAGCCATTTAAAGTAAGGTTCTTGTCATTTGAAATCATGCTGATTTCTCCGCGGTAAATCAATTTAGGCGAAAGGTAAAACTTGTTACTTTGTTCGATATTCGCTTTGGCAGTAGTAATATATCCCTTGGTTTTCTTACGATTGTCTAGCACCACTTCTTTGAAATCAAAGTTGCCCATCTTGATATTCAAGCTATCGCCCGCTGAATTGACGTATCGGTAGATTGCGTCGCCTTCAAACTTGAATCTTGATAAAATCTTAATATTTCCATTCACTAAACGATGATAAGAATTGATGGTATCCAAGACGATTTTTGCCTGATGAAAATCTTTCATTTCGGCATCTTTACTCACAACAACCGCTCCTTTGTCTGGAATAATTTTAGCATCAGCAGATTTAATAAAAGGAACACCATTGATGTTCAACGATTGTTTTTCGATATTATACAAAGCCTCTGAACCATTAAATGATAGTCCCTCTTGGCTTGGCTCCATTGATGAGAAAGTAGTATTTCGTACATCCCCCTTCATCGTGATTAATTTCTTGTTAATATCCCATTCGGCACTATTGATTGAGGTTTGATAGGCCGTATAAGGAAAATACAAGCTAGTAGAATCTTCCAATTTCAGGTTCGTAGGGGTTTTGATACTTACTAGACCCGTTTGAATATTAAAATTGATATTCATTTTTTTACCAAGAAGGGCAGGTTTTGCTACACTTAGGTTGTTCCCCACAAATAAATCAGCCAATTCGGCAGTAAAGACACCTTTGCCAAATTTGAAATTATTTGACCCGATTTCAGAGTCCAGCCTTTTTACTTTACCAAAACCAAATAAACCCGTTTGGCGAACTAGGAGTTTACCCTCCAGTTTAGAGCTTCCTGCATAAAAGTCAAAAGTGTTTTTCTGCGTTTCAATCAGCATACTATCTACCTTAGGTTGCCATTTCAATTTAAAGTTATTGATGGCTACTTTGGTAAAATATGCCTTGCCAAACTCTCCCTCATTAATAATCCCCGTCGTACCCGTAGCAGTAACCGAATCAGGCGTAAACAAGGCTTCTTTCGCTTTGATTTGTGCCGTAAGGTGATTTATTTCTCCTTCAGTATGCAAGCCTTTGCTATCCATCAATAAATTTGAGCTGAATTTTACAAAGGTTTTGCTATTGTATAAATTGTATTTCCCCTCAGGTACTTTATGACTAAAGCCCAATGTATTATCAGGCATTGAAATAAGGGTTTCTTTGAAAGGAGGGAAAATGCCATCTGAATAAAAAGTACCCACAAAATTGATGTCTTTGATATTCAAACTATCAAAGTCGATGCTTGGTACTTTGAAGTATATTTTTTGGTTATAAATACCATTCACTCTCCACGGGTGGTCGAAGTAGGCAGTTACACCAGTAGGCACAACCAGACGGGGGTACTCTAACATTCTTTGTCGCCCAGACTTATTATCAGGTTTGTTGATATAAATTACGCCTGCTTCGTACTTTAAATCTCCCCCAATTTCTGTGTGTCCTTTTTTAGCTAATTCTTTTTGAGGAATGAAAGTAATGGAATCTATTTTATCCAATTTCACACTGAACTCATTGTAATTAAAAGATAAATCTCTACCCCTAAATCTGAAATTTCCTGTTTTAAGCTCACCACTAATCCCAAAGTTACGGTCTTTGTTTACTTTGATGATATTGTCGTAAGGAGCCATGTAAACATTCAGCGAATCTGAAAGATAGAATTGTTTTACCCCTCTAATGATTAATTGATTGTTGTTCAAATCTAAAGATGCATTGGCAGTAGAATCTTTTGAGCTTGATGCATAAAAAGATGGAATCAAAAAGTTGTCATAATCTTTTTTAGCTGTAAAAACTGCCAGATAATGTTGTCCTTTTCTCGAAATTTTGAGTTTTTCTACATCAGGGTCATAATCAAAATATCCTTTTTGCATCATTTCCAAAAACACAGGCTTTAGGGCTGCCGCATCTTTTTTGTAGGCAACGGCAAGGTCGCTAAGAGTGGTAGATTGAAGGTTGTTTTTCTTAATATAATTGGAAACTACCAACAACGGATTGAAACTATAATTAGCAGATATTTTAGCAAAGCGTTCAGGATTGAAATAATCGTAAGACTCAAACAAGGCAGGAACGATGTTTTTTGCCGTAACAATCATGAAATCCATTTTCTTATCTCTCAGATTCCAACGCATTACGTCTGAGGTAATGTCTAATTTATGGTAGCTGTCTGAATAAGATGATTCTCTGAAACCACCTTCATCTACCTTATTAAGGCGTAAATATTGTAATTGACGATTGTAATTAAGTTTGACAGAAGGATGATAAAGGGAATCCTGAGACGCAAAATATCCAGTAAAAATTGCCGAAGGAGAAGTAATCAAAGAATCACTAATATCGAACCTTTTACTGATAACCTTAAAGGCTGTTTTACCATCTTTTTTGACTAAGATAGTGGCATATTTCGACTGCACAGAGGCACTAGATATTTTAGTGCCAACAATCGTAAAACCACCTGTATAGGCAATATCATTGCTGTTTTTTAAGGTAACATCATTTTGCAATGACATAAACCTTGGATAAATAGCGGAGGAGTTCTTTGTTCTTTTTCTACTCTGAAACTCAAAAATCCCTTTGATAGGATTGGTTAATTTTTCAGGGTAGTTTAGTGTTGCCAAATCAGCATTAAGCTTAGGGTTTCTAATAGCCATGCTATAATTATCTAGGTTGACAAATATCTCTGGCACACCAACAGTCTCCCAAGAGAACTTGCCACCACTGCCTATCAAAACGCCTTCTTTTACATCTAAAAATGCTTTGGTATTGACTAAAATGGCTGAATCATTTGCCGTAACTATCGCTAGATTAATGGCATTGAATTCAATACTGGGGCCTGGATTTAAGAATTGAGCAACTGGTTCGTCTAACGGAGGGGTTGCTGCACTACCGTTATTAGCTGGGGCTGGTGTATCCCAATCATCAAAAGCAGCCTTCTTAGCTGCATCAGAAGTAGTACTCGTAGGCGAAGTAGTTGCTTTCTCAGTTTTAAAAACCTCTGTCTTCTGGTCATTATATTTAAAACTTACCGTACCATTATAAGCATACAAACGGTTGAAATTGGTAAAATAAAGGCTATAGTTTTTGAAAAATAGCCGGCATACATCAATGTATTTTGTAGTAGTTTTTACATCTCCTGTTTCTACAGATTTTTGTAAGGTACTTAAATAATTATCAAAACTGGCTTGTGTGAGTATCCCACTTGAAAGTCCAAGGTTGGTAGCATCAAAAAATGGAATAAACTGAGGCGATTTGTAGCCTTTTTTTAACATAAAACTGGCAGTTTTTGCCAAAGCTGCTTTTTGCGTTTCTGATAACGTACCAGAATTCCAGTTTTTCTCCAGATTTTGTATGATATAGCTTGCCGGAGGATTTCCAGAAGCCATTAAAACATTTTTGGCATCTGCTAAAAATTCTTCGGGCTTTTCAGAGAGCTTTAAGGCTTGTGTATGAGCCGTTAAGCAACATAAAATAAGTCCAAAAATTAAATAAAAGCGTTTTATTGTCATCATTGTAGGAGTTAGCTTCAAAGAAATAAACGAAATCACTACGTATAGTATTTCATTACCAAACGAAGTATTCTTATTAAGGTTTCAGCAAGAAAAGAATGCACAAATATCAACATTTCAGATGAAATAGGAGGAAGGGTATACAAGGAAAATAAATAAGGGGGGTAAAATATGTAATGGAAAAATAGCAATAAAAGAAGAAAAGGTAAATGCGTTATCTCAATCTGTTATTGTAATTTATTCTCCTTGTAAATTTACTCCATAATTTCGGACTGCTTTATCAAGCGTAATGGCTGATATTAACTAACTGCCTACCTAATGCTTGAAGATGGCACAATTGTTCATCTAAAGTATAGGAAGCGACTAAAGATTACCGTCATCCTTTTGTTATCAATATGCCTCGTTTTTGTTTATTTGCTTCAAAATGATTAAATTAGGGTAAAAAAAGTCCTATGGTAAAGGCTCTTTTCAAACAATTTCCAGCTCATTCACCTACTAATTGTTAATAACATACCAAAATCATATGAATATAATACATCATATCAACATTAGCCTGAAAGACCAGTCGGGAGTATCTGGAACCAGTATAAGTGGTTATGCCCCCAAAATTACCACAGACGTTGTTTTATCAATTAATTGAAAACAGGATTTTGACGAACTATTACTCATTAAAAATAGTATTACTTATCAAACCCTTATGCTAACTTAGTTTTAAAAGCTTTAGATAATAGGTTAGTTATATTCTGCTCTAGTAGTATAAAAATTGGGTCTTTCTACCTCTGATGTCATTACCTATGATAAAAACTATTCCATACCGCCACATGGATGCGTATTTCTTGTTGAAAGCGCATATAAATAAAGCTATTCTTACCATTGCGTCATTATTGTTATTGGCGAGTTCTGTCGTTGCACAAAAAGCAACTTTCGAATTTTTTAGCACGGATAACGGACTTGCTGGAAACCACACGTCTTCAGTAACACAAGATGACCAAGGTTTTATTTGGTTTATAAATGATGGGAAAATCCACCGCTATGATGGATATAATTTTTTAATCTATCCAACTCCTGATGTATTAACAGCCAAACAGGAGTACATATCAGGTTTGACTTTGTACCAAGATTCCTTACTATTTGTGTGGAGTGAGCATCATCAATTTTTATTTAATCCCAAAAAAGAGCATTGGCAACCTATCAATCTAAAAGTAAAGAATACCCTAGGAGGTAGGCTTAGGTTTTGGCCTATTGATGGGCAAAATACTAGGCTAATGACCAAAGTAGAGGTGATGTCTCAGCGAGCTTGGTCTTGTAAAATAGATAAATCGGGTACTATTGGAGGTACACAATATCCTGACTTGTTAAGTGCCTATTATTGGCGTAATATTAACGATTATGATTATTCTTTAACTTATGAAGACACAGTATATCACATCAATAAAGCTGGGAAAATTACTACAGCAACGCCATTAGATAATGTATGTAAGAATTGTGGTGACATGTGGTTTCAACCTTATATGAAGGGGTCGGTAGCACTTTTATCAAATACTCTTTTTTATCAGTTGGATAAAAGTAAAAATAAATTTTTACCACACGCTGTCAATCGACTACTGAAGCCTAACAAAATTAAAATAAGGAGATTTATTACAGAAAAAAATGGTAGTATATGGGCATGCGGTTACGACAGAAGTCTTATTTATTACGATGCTCGTGCGGATAAACTATACAATTTTCATGAAGAACTAAAACAATTATTGCCGAATAATAACGACTTCTTAGGATTGTTTCAAGATAATACGGGAATAGTATGGGTAGAAACCAGACTGGGCTTGCTAAAAGTAAGACCGTGGCCAAATCCTTTTGATACTTATTTCAGTGGCATGAATAATGTTAATGCTAATTATAGTTTCCGTGGATTGACAGAAGATGCACAAGGCATGATGTACGGCGTATATTATACTGGAATTGCCAAATTTGACCCTGTTAAAAAACAAACACTACGAACTTATTTATTCCCAGGTACTGTAAAGTTGTATGATTTGTATACCGATGGAGATATTATCTGGGTTAATGGCTTTCAAGCATTAGAACCGAATTCTGGTAAAATAATAGAAGTTCCAAGCCCATTTAAGAAAAAAATACTTGACGATAATGGTTTTTTTACTAAAGACAAATACGGAACACTTTGGTGGATAACGCATTACACATTATATCGTTTGAATAAAGCGAATAATCAAATAAAGTGGGAGAAAGAATTTGACTTGCCCGACAAGTTATTAAATACAACTGAAGCTTTGCATGCAGGCATGAAAAGCGGGAAAATATGGCTGAGTTTTAAAGGTAGATTATTGCAGTATGACCCCAAAACGAAGGTACAACAATGGTATGATCCTAAAACTTGGAGATTGCCTATATCTCGTATATTGGCGATTGAGGAGGACAGTAAAGGGAATCTTTGGCTAGGTACAGATGCTGGCTTAGTATGGGTAAATCCGTTTAATGGCTCTCACCGTCAATATACTATTTCTGAGGGCTTACCCAATAACTTTATCAGTGGGATGTTGATGGAAGGAGATTCATGCCTGTGGCTAAGTACTAACCATGGGCTATCTCGTTTTCATTTACCCACCAAAGTTTTCAATAATTTTCTAGAGGAGGATGGACTAACTTTTAACGAATTTAACCGTAAGTCATTTTTCAAAGCTAAAAATGGTCGGATGTTTTTCGGTGGAATGCGCGGGGTGAATGCCTTTTTTCCAAAAGATTTGATGCAATCTTATATCACCAGAGTAGATAGAAACCAAAAGGCAAAGCTTGTACTTACTGCTTTAGAATATACAGATGAAAAACGGGATACAGTACTGAGGAAAACCTCATTCGCTAGTCAGCCAGAAATACATTTCAATGATTGGGATTGGTCTTATACCTTTGAATATACGCTTACTGACTATGACAACCCCAAAGAAGTATTTTATAGTTATAAGATTGATGGTTATAAAGACAGTTGGTCATCTCCTTCCAAATTCAATTTTGCACATTTTAACAGCTTGCCTAGCGGAGAATATACTTTAAGGGTGAAAGCACGAGACAGCAGAGGACGGTGGCGCTCAAATGAAATGGCGGTAAAAATAATAGTCTATCCACCTTGGTGGGCATCTTGGTGGGCATATACTATCTATATTGTCCTGTTTTCGGCTTTTTGCTTAGTGATGTATAATATTTTGAAAAAGAGATTGATTCTTCAAAATGAGCTGAAGATGAAACAACAGGAAGCCCAACGGCTGAAAGAACTTGATTTGTTCAAAAATCGTCTTTATACCAATCTTACCCATGAATTCAGAACACCACTGACTGTAATTTTGGGTATGGTAGATCAAATTCGAAATCAACCCGAGAAATATCTTGAAGAAGGGGCGCGACTTATCCAAACCAATGGTGAAAACCTGCTTAGACTCATCAACCAGTTGCTCGATTTATCTAAGCTTTCTGACAACTCATTTCAGTTACATTTCCAACAGGCAGATATCGTTTCTTATTTACGCTATCTCACAGACTCTTTCCAAGCCTATGCCAACAGCCAGAATTTATCGTTACGATTCTTCAGTGCTTTGAATATACGGGTAATGGATTATGACGAAGAGCAGATAAAACAAATATTGACAAATCTTATTTCTAACGCAATTAAATTTACACCGTCAGGAGGAGAAATTACAATTAGATTAAAGCAAGAAGATAATAGATTGAGTATCGAAGTACAAGATACAGGTATAGGAATCGCTAAAAAAGAACTGACATATATATTCGAGCGTTTCTATCAAATCGATAATTCACATACTAGGCAACGTGAGGGAACTGGCATTGGTTTGGCACATGCCCATGAGATGATTAAACTGATGAATGGGGAAGTCTTTGTAGAGAGCGAACTTGGAAAAGGCACTACGTTTATCGTTAAATTACCCATCACCAACAAAGCACCTATTGTGGCGGGTCCTCCGAAATCAGAAAAATATATTTCTTCTGTAAATTTTATGAACCGTGAAAGTATTACTTCCATATCTTCTTCGGCAATTGATAATTCCTTACCACATCTTCTTATTATCGAAGACAATGCCGATTTGGTTATTTTTCTCAAAACTTGTCTGTACGGATTATACCAATTGGATGTAGCGTATAATGGTATAGTTGGTATTGAAAAAGCCATAGAACATACTCCTGACATTATCATCAGTGATGTGATGATGCCCGGAAAAGACGGTTATCAAGTATGTGAAACCTTAAAAAGTGACCAACGTACAAGCCACATTCCAATAATTCTACTAACCGCTAAAGTGGATACTGATTCTAAAATAACTGGACTAAAGCATGGTGCAGATGTTTATATGGCCAAGCCTTTTAATAAAGAAGAGTTGGTCGTACAACTGGAAATGTTAGTGCAAAAACAAAAGCGTTTACAGGCATATTTCTCGCAAAATAGCCCTATAGAAAAAGTCATTAATATTGATATTGTCACAGAAGACTTACCAGAGGAAATTTATGAACGGGAACATGCTTTTGTTAAAAAGGTGACATCAATTGTACATGGAAATTTTGCAGATGAGAATTTTGGGCTATCTCAACTCTGCCAAGAAATAGGTATGAGTCGTTCACAACTATTTCGAAAGATGAAGACTTTGATAGGCGTTTCTCCTTCTGACTTTATACGTTCTTACCGACTAGCCCAAGCCAAAATTATGCTAGAAACTAGTAGTTTCAATATCTCAGAAGTAGCTTGGAAAACAGGATATAAAAATGCTGGACATTTTTCAACTTCGTTTCAGGAAGAGTTCGGGTTTTCTCCAAGTGCAATGAATAAGTGATTGATTATTAGAGGATAAAAAAAGGTATAGCATTGTTATATACAATAATGCTATACCTTTTTTTTTATCTGATGCAACCAATAGAAACATATTTGAAACCAATCGAAAATCCTATGGGTAACTTATTTCATACTTTTGTTAATCCCTAAGGACATGATTAAGTAACGATTTCCTAACCACTAATTTAATGAAGAAATGATTTTGAGATTCCGCTTAAGTATTTCAAAGAGTAGATAATTATTTATAAGCTGAGCATCAATAATAGTTCAAAATCCCTATCTGATAAAGTAGAATCTTATATAGTTTAGTTGTTATACCATTATTCAAAATCAATCTAATAATAACCCTATAATTAATATGTTTACTCCATATTCAATCGCCATAGTAGATGATAATTCTCTCGTCCGAACATTAGTGAGTACAGAACTAAAAAAGCACAAATGGAATATCCCTTTCCAAGCCGAGAATGGGGAAGAATGTATTACCAAAATCAAGCAAAGTAGTTATTTGCCAGATATGATAATTCTTGATATTGAAATGCCAAGAATGGACGGCTTTACCACGGCCCATATCGTAAGAAGGAACTGGCCTTCGATAAAAATAATTGCGATGTCTACCTTGGAGGATGAAACCTCCATCAATCGAATATTAGAAGCAGGGGCAGATTGCTTTTTATCCAAAGCAAGTAATATAAAAACTGACTTAGTCGGTCTGATTCAATATATGCTCACTTTAAATAGTTATGGTGATAGTAATAAAAATTTGAAATCATTAGTCCACCATGGTTTTAATAAGCTAAGCTTTCCGATGTTTAAACAACATTGTATTTAAAATCAGTTTCTCTAATACACTACCTCTCAAGTTTATTGCATGCATTTAAGTAACCCTCAGAATATCCTCAACTCGTCGATATTATATCTGCTTACAGGCATAAGTGTGATAATGTCGGGCACCATCGGGCTACTTGAATGGATATTGGGCATTAGTATCGTTGAAATCCTGATGCCACAGTATATTACAGCAGCGTTCGGAACCGTAATATTTACTATTTTATTTGTTTTGCTAGGCGTTTTAGTGATTCGGAAAACATTACAGAACGAATAGAATTAAGTTTCGAAGATATCTTTGCTTCTGTAAAAGGCATGTTGAAAGAGCAATTAGCGGAAAGCAAAGCCATTGTCAGCACTGATTTTTATAAGGCGCCTATTATTAGTTATCCTAGAGTTTATCTGGAAAGCATTCTGTTTAATCTATTATCTAATGCTCTTAAATACAGCTCGCCTGACCGTGTTCCTGAGATACGATTGAAAACAGAAAATAATCATGGAGAAATAATCTTAAAAGTAGAGGATAATGGGCTTGGAATAGACTTAGCTAAACACAGAAGAAACATATTTGGGATGCACAAGACCTTCCATCGACATAAGCATGCTAGAGGTATGGGTTTGTTTATGACTAAAACACAAGTAGAAGCTATGGGAGGAGAAATCACCATAGAAAGTATAGTTAATGAAGGTTCTATTTTCACCGTAATTTTTAATAGTACAGCGCAATGAAAAAGTTATTAAGCCTATGTTTTATTGACGATGACCCTATCTATCAATATATGATTAAGCGGATGATTAATAAAGATTATCAGGTAAATAAAATGTGGAATTTTCTTAATGGCGAAGAAGCAATCAATTATTTTGTTAGCCATTATATGGAGCCAGAGAATATTCCAGATATTATTTTTTTAGATATCAATATGCCCCTCATAGATGGATGGCTGTTTTTAGAAGAATTTAGTGCAATCAAACCACAGATTAGTAAACCTGTTACTATTTACATAGTTACGTCTTCTACTGATCCTGCAGACATTCAACAGGGCAATAATATTAAAGAAGTTGCTGGTTATCTGGTCAAACCTTTTGATTCAGCCAAACTAAAAGAGATACTTGATAACCATGAAGAATCTTAACAGAGAGGTTCTATATCAAATAAAAGAGGGTTCTTACATGTTACTGTAAAAACCCTCTTTAAACTGGTACCGGGGACGGGAATCGAACCCGTACGAACTTGCGTTCACAGGATTTCAAGTCCTGTAGTTTGTGGTTTATTGTGATGTTGTATGTGGTGATATGTTCTGAAAAACAAATAGTTATGAGTATATTGAGTTATAAAATAATTTATAAAACTTAATTTGTTTGGCAAATGTTTGGCAATAATCCAGTATATTTGTTTATCAAATAGATAGCATATGGCATCGGTAAGCATAGTTCTTAGAAAAACTCCAAATAAAGAGGGTAAACATAACCTTTATTTAAGAATAATAAAGGACAGGAAGATTTCACAAACAAGCATCGGTCATAGCATTTTGCTAAAGGATTGGGACGGTGCAAAGCAAATTGTTAAGAAGTCACACCCAAACTCCGCACGGCTAAATAATTTAATTGCAAAGAAGGTGGCTGAAGCTACTGATAAGCTTGTTGAGATGGAGGCTAACAATACCGATACTTCTGCCAAGGCAATTAAAAAAGCAGTTACAGCCTCTAAGGATAGGACATTCTTCAAGCAAGCAGAACTCTACCTTAATCAGCTAAAAGCTACTGGGAAATTCAATCAAAGATCAGCAGACGAGCCTAGAGTAAAAAAATTTAAAACATTTCTCAAAAATGAAGACATAAATTTTTCTGAAATTAGTCCTGGCTTATTGAAAAATTTTAAAGCTTATTTGATTGGAACATTCGGTATTACCGAGAGAACTGCTGTCAATCATTTGATCGTAATTAGAACGATATATAATAGGGCTATTGCTGATGGAATTACGGATAGAAAAAACTATCCATTCGGTAAAGGTAAGACAGTGATTAAGTTTCCAGATAGTTTGAAAATTGGCTTAAACGCAGAAGAAGTTAAATTACTCGAAGAGTTGGATTTGCCATCTGGTGAAAATCATGCGCGAAATCTTTGGTTGGTTTCGTTCTATTTCGCTGGGATGCGTATTTCCGATGTTTTGAGGCTTAAATGGTCAGACTTTCAAAATGATCGCCTTTATTATACTATGGGTAAGAATTTAAAAGCTGGATCGTTGAAGGTTCCGGATAAGGTGCTTGAAATACTGAAACAATATCCGCAAGGCTCGAATGCTCATGATTTAGTCTTCTTTGACTTGGCTAAAATGCCTGACTTATCCAAATTGTATGAGGTTCAAAGCTACATAAAATCAAGGGTTAGAAGTTGTAATGACTATTTGAAGATTGTTGCAAATAAGATGGGGTTAACAAAAGCATTATCTATGCATATTGCAAGACATACGTTTGCACAAATATCAGCAGATCGTATTCCCGCTAACGTTCTTCAAAAGTTATACAGGCACACAGACATAAAAACCACGATGCAGTATCAATCTAATTTTATGACCAAAATGACTGATGATGCTTTGGAGGCTGTGATTAACTTATAGTTCTCAATATCTCTAATAATAAAACATTTAGCTCATAGTTTTTTTAATTTATTAAAGATAAAAATATGAAATATTATAATTGGGGAAATATCTCAAAGTCGGTTACATACCAAAACATAATAACAGATTGGGTTAACTTGCTAAATAATAATTGTTTAAAAGAAGCAGATTATCACAAATTTCTTTCAGAGAACCCATACTTTTTTTTAACACCTATCGATACTTATCTGGTTATTTCAAAACTAAAATTAGGCTCTGAATATGAAACAGACTTTGTAATGGTGAAAGAAGGATATAGTGACGGTACTATTTATGAGCTTATTGAAATAGAAAGCCCTCATGCAAAGCTTTTTGACAAATCTGGTAAGCCAACCGCTACATTTAATTCTGCTTTACAGCAAATATTGGATTGGAAAAGATTTTTGAAAAATGACAAGCACTTCTTTAGAAAATTTCTACCAACTACAAATGCTAAGATTATCAATGAAAGTAGAATAGAATTTAAGCTTATTATCGGTCGGAGAAGTGAAAATCAAGAAGAGCTTGAAAAACGTAGACAATATGCAGAAGAGTATAAAATAAAGATAATATCCTACGACCAATTATCTGAAATTGCACAAAGTAGAAAGATATTCCCCAATGAGCCTTTAATTTCCTCAGGACAAACACATTTCTTAGAAGACATCAATAAGAAAAATCAACTTGCCAACCCATTTTTTTCTTGCATAAACGACTCTACATGGAAAACAATTTGCAGGGCAGGACATACCAAGCATTTTTATACCAACTATCTTGATTCAATATTAGAGGCAAGAAAATATAGTAAATATTTTGATGATTTCACCAAAGAAAAAATCAATATTTTACCAGAAATTGGTATAGTCTAACGCCAAAATAAGAGGCTTATTTTGTATTGATAACATAGAAGTATAATACTTAATTTTACCAAAAATCTCTGTAAAATGTGTATTAACAATCATAGTTGAACAAAACAACTAAGCTTTATTCCTTGCGGTAATGGTGCAGCAATCACTTGGTAGTGATAAGGACTATTTTTAATAGAGCAATTTCTTCTGGTTTAGTTGAAGAAAAATACTATCCTTTTGGTAAGGGCAAGGGGAAAATCTCTATCAAATTTCCAGATTCCATGAAAATTGGATTGACTATTGATGAAATAAAAGCAATTCAAAGCTTAGAATTGTCAGACGGTGAAAATCATTCAAGAAATCTATTTCTAGTTTCATTCTATTTTGCAGGAATGAGAATTTCTGACGTTCTACGCCTAAAATGGTCTGACTTCCAAAATGACCGCTTGTATTACGCAATGGGCAAGAATCTAAAAACAGGCTCATTGAAAGTTCCTGATAAAGTGCTGGAAATTTTGGAACAGTACCCAAGAGGAACAAATGCTCATGATTTAGTTTTTCATGACCTTGCTAAATTGCCTGACCTTTCAAAAGCCAACGAAGTTCTAAATTATATCAAAACAAGAAATCGAGTTTGTAACGACTATTTAAAAAAGATTGTAGTAAAAGCAGGGATTACAAAACCTTTGACCATGCACATTGCCAGACATTCATTTGCTCAAATCTCAGCAGACAGAATTCCAGCCAATGTTCTTCAAAAGTTATACAGACATACCGATATAAAAACCACAATGCAGTATCAGTCAAACTTTATAACCAAAATGACTGATGATGCTTTAGAGGCTGTGATTAATTTGTAAGTTTTTCGCTATTCCCCAATTGACTTCTTTTCTTTTCGCTTAATTTGAGCGTAAAAAAATCTGTAAAATTTGCATCAAGATGAGTAAAATGGGTAGTCCTAAAAATGTAATGTTTATCTTTCAAGATTATAATTACAAATAAAGTATTTTATTGCACCAATATGATTGTCGAGGGACTTTGAGAAACTTAAAGCTTTTCTGACTAATCTA
>NZ_JAYFUL010000013.1:0-149090 GCF_034928825.1 Arcicella aquatica
TGCCAGTGTGGGGGATTAACCTCTCAGTTCCCCTACCAATCATCGTCTTGGTGAGCCGTTACCTCACCAACTAACTAATTGGACGCATGCCCATCTTATACCAATAAATCTTTAACATATAACCGATGCCAGTCTAATGTTCTATTAGGTATTAATCTCCGTTTCCAAAGGCTATCCCTAAGTATAAGGTAGGTTGCATACGTGTTACGCACCCGTGCGCCACTATGTATTGCTACACCGTTCGACTTGCATGTATTAGGCCTGCCGCTAGCGTTCATCCTGAGCCAGGATCAAACTCTCCATTGTAAATATTTTACTATAGTTTCGTTGTCTTCTTATGCTCCCTATTCTAAAATAAAGAATCAATAACAAAAAACAACCTGTCTATTAAAAGCTAATCTTATTAATCATTTCTATCAATACATCAAAGAACTCTTTAACCTAAAAATTACCGTTGTAACCCTTAAATCTCGTCGTAATTATCTTCCTAATTACTTCCCTCTCTCTGCCCGTTGGCGTCGTTTGGGAGTGCAAAGATGCAAGCTTTTTTTTTAATAACAATACCTTAATCAAAACTTTTTTTGAAGTTTTTACAAAATAAACTGCAACTGTACTGAAAATTAAACTGTTAGGATATAAAAAAAAAGCAAGAAAAATACTCAAAAAAAGATGCGTAGAAATTACTCAAATTTAGTCAATTAAAATTGTCATAAAAATACTTTAAATAAGCATATTTGAATTTGTGCCTATTCTGAAATTGATTGGGTTTAAAACCAAAATATCCAAACCTCTTGCTGAAAGTTTGGATATTCTTCTCTGTTTCTCAATAATTGAGCAATTGTATTATCTCATCTGAGATTTCCATCTCTTTTCCTTCCTTACTCATCCAGTATTGAAACTTCTCTAGCCTGTTATATGGATTGTATAAATCTCTTAATGAGAAAATCATTCCCATGTGTTGCTTGGCTATTTGTGTTGGCTGTGCATTTGCATCAAAGTACCATTCGCTATTTCGCCCTGCTTCCATCATTTCATTCATCAAACTAAGTTTGTCTTCATCACTCAATACATCATATCTCCTTTCAAAGTAATTCAGCTCTGCTTCTTTAAAAAGCATGACTAGTCTTTTTAGTTCTTCTTGACGGTTGGCCTTTTCGGCTTCTTGCTTTATCTTCTGTTTTTTCTCTTCTACTTTCTTCCTTTTTTGCTTGGTATAACCTTCGTGCTGTTCAAACAGGTTTCTAGTACTGAAGTACGCCATACTCCGTACTACTATTTTTTTATCTATTAATGCATTGAAACAATCTTCTACTAGCTCTCTCCCATATTTGTCAACATAAGCATCAATTTCTATTTCAATGGTATTGACTTCTGGTTTTTCTTGTAAATTAACTTTTTTAAATAATGCATATAGACGGGTGTTATTATCTGGCTCTTCTTCTTGTTTCAAAGGTTCCATCATTTCAGAGAAGCTCTTGAACTCAATTTGTTTTATAAATTCATCCTGTTCGGAAAAAGGCGTTTTATCTTTCAATTTAATTACAAATAATAATCCCGTAATTTTTGGACGTAGTTTATCAAGGTTAGTCCCTTTTTTCTGATACGTAATAAAAATGTCTGTTTTATCATTGATTTCTTCAATGGCTGGTATCAATACTCGCTTTTCAAGATTTGAAAACTTTAAATAACCACTAGTGTTATATTCAAATTGAATTTTGAAACGTTCTATATCTATTTCATAAAACCCTTTGTTTAACCAAGATTTAAAGAATGGATAGAGTTTAATAGATTGGCTATTCTGTAACCTAAAGAAATTCTCTTTTAAAAAGCTGAAGTTTTCTCGCTCGTTTACCTCTAAAATCTTCTGAGCCAAATCTCGCACGATAAAGAGCTGTATCTTCCCTGACCCTTCATCGTGAATCATTTGAGAAATAATGGTAGTACTTACTTCTAATTTTCCTTCTCGCCACTTTAATAAAGTAGTTTGAAGCATTTCGGCACTTTCTATTAAATAGTTGTAGCCTTTTTTATGGGTTACTCCTATCCTCTCTAAAAAATCTTTGATATGAATGGTAAAACATACGCTTTCATTCTGTTCCATTCCGAACAAATGTGATGGCTTTAAACGAGAGGCGATTTCGATGAATAATTTCCTTGTATAAATATCATCTACAGAGACCGATTCATTCTTAGAAATTCTTCTAATGAATTTAGGATTGGCCAACGGATTATTGAAAATCAGATAATCAGGATTATTCTGAAACAATTCAATATTTAAGCTTGAGTCTAATTCATTTTTCATCTGCATATTGGTTACCTATACAAAACTAATTTGTTTTGGCAACTTTACAAAAAAATGTTTCCAAACATACTACATATTTCTGTAAATTTTTCACCTATTTAGGAGCTGGTAATAAGCTAGCTTAATAACCATGATCATTTACATACCTACATTTTGTTGCCTAACGTGATATGAAAAAAGGCGGATAAAACTGTCATATACCATAAGAATACCTACAATTTGTTGCATAATAAAGATATTGACATGGTTTATCAGTCAATATCTGAAACCTGCCAATATTCAGAATATGTATAATACAGATGGTAGAAATAGTATTTAGCTAAAAAATACCTACAATTTGTTGCCTATTAACAACATAGACAGCCCTTTGAACGGAGCAATACATTTGTAAGCCTTTCACAAGGTGTTTTACCTACAATTTGTTGCTTAATAAAGTCAGAGGAAAGAATATTAAAAGGCAAAAAACACCTACATTTTGTTGCCAAACATATCTAGAGGAAATTTATCTTTTTATATTGCTGCCTACTATCAAATCATGCCCCTCTAAAATCAGAAAATGAGAGATTATTTTTAAATAATTGATTTTAAAAAATATCAAATCACCTACATTTTGTTGCCTAATTATTCAAACGTGGCAAATCCTTGATATTTCCAAGCTTTTTAGTAGTAATTTATACCTAAACCTACATTTTGTTGCCAAACTATTTTATAAATAACTAAAAATCATCCACTTAACATCTCATTAAAATACGCTCTTATTTACGACACCTACATTTTGTTGCTTAGCACCTACATTTTGTTGCCTATTACCTACAATTTGTTGCTTAATTACCTACATTTTGTTGCCTATCACCTACAATTTGTTGCCAAACTACCTACAATTTGTTGCCAAACTACCTACAATTTGTTGCCAAAAAGTGGTGTAATAAATTGATTATCAGTCAATTACAGAGGTGCTAAAAAATATATTAAAAAACTCTTTTAAAAATATATTAAAAAACTCTCTCAAAAAAGGAAAAATTGAGAGAGCGATTTTTATTCTTTTTTATTTTTAATAAAGAAAAGAATAAAAGCTAAAATAATTATTTGTATGAAATTTTATGCTTTAGTGCTATTATTGTATAATATATCATGCAAATAGTGTAACTTTGATAATCTTTTCATTTCTAATCATTACATAAATGTTGACTCAAGAGTTATTATTGAGATTTCTCAGAAGAAGAAATGCTATTTCAGTGGCGACATTGGAAAGAGAAGCAGGACTTGCCAAAGATACTTTGGCTAAAGCATTGAAAGGAGAACGGAATTTAAGTGAAAAGCATTTAGAGCTCTTATTACCCGTAATAACTTCGTACGGGTTTTCAACAAATTTATATGAAAAAGCCAGAGTGGTATCTGTTATCAACCATAAAGGCGGAGTAGGTAAAACTACGACAACGGGATATTTGGGTGAGGCAATCGCTAAAATGGGCTTTAAAGTATTAATTATTGATTTAGATCCGCAAGGTAATTTAAGTCAGATTTTTGATATAAACCTGCAAGATGAAAAGCAAGTTTATCATAGTTTAGTAAAATTAGCAGATTTGCCTATCTACAACATCGGCGAAAATCTAGACATTGCTCCGTCGGATATAGAATTGGCAAAAGCTGAAACAGAATTGGTGAATAAAGTAGGTGGTGAACAACGCTTGAAAATATTGATAGCAAGGATTAGCCAGAACTACGATTTTATTTTGATTGACTGTCCACCATCTTTGAACATTCTTACGATGAGTGCCATGCAAGCCTCTAACAGTTGTTTAATTACCCTTTTGCCAGAAATGTCGGCTTTAAAAGGATTAAATACCCTGTTGGAGCGTATTTCGGAAGCTCGCCAAATTTTTAATCCAGCCCTGCAAGTAGATGGCATTGTATTTACCATGGTTAGGAAAAATACTGTTCATGATGGGATTAAAGAAACAGTAAGAAGCATTTTCCCACACATTAAAGTATTCAGCAAGGAAATTAAACATTTGATTGCCTTTCAGAAAGCTCAGATAGAACAGATACCCATCAGAACATTTGATAAAGATTCAGAAGCTGCAAGATGTTATGAAGAATTTTGTGACGAATACCTATCATTGTTTTAATCCAATTAACATTTTATAGAAATGGCAAAGAACATAAAAATGTCGATTGCAGAAAAAGCAAGGGTGTCTATCACAAATAGTTTTTCGCCCTTAGAGTCGATAAAACAAAATATAACAGTCCTTGAAGAATTAAGAAGCTTCATTCCCCCATTGCTAGATTCAGAATTAGCGCAGTTAAAGGCTAATCTGTTAGCAAATGGATGCAAAGACCCACTTTTACTTTGGGAAACAACCAAGGATGTTATTGGTGAAGGCAACGTAACGGAGCCAGCTTATGTGTTGATAGATGGGCACAATCGTTATGGAATATGCAAAGAATTTGGTGTTTCTTTCAATGTGCAATTGTTGTCTTTTAACTCGTTTAAAGAAGTAAAAGAACACATGATTGATTTGCAATTGGGACGAAGAAACCTAAATGCACAACAAGCATCGTATTTGAGAGGATTACGCTATAATACCGAGAAAAATGATGTTTCGGATAATTTACAAGGCAAAAAAGAAGGATTTTCATCAGATGGTCAAAATGACCATTTGGAAAATGCTGTAAAAATTACCACTGCCGAAAGATTAGCCAAAGAATATAATGTAGGCGAAAAAACAATTAGGAGAGATGCTGCCTTTGCTGAAGGCTTAGAAAAACTCACGCCTACCCTTCGTAATGAAGTGCTTTCTGGCAAAAAGAAAGTTGAAAAAAGTAAAATACAATTATTGGCCAAGTCGAATGAGAAAAACCAATCGATTGATGATATTGAGAAAGTAGAGGAAATTCTATTACAACAAGAAAGCAATACAAAAGAGAAAAAGTCGGAGAATGATTCAAACGATATTGCTCAAGAGAAATATAATAAAGTATTAGGTGCTATTAACGAAGCATATGCTAGTAGAAATATAGGAGCTTTTGAGGCTATTGAACTTGCTTTACAGGAATTTAAATTGATTTTAAACTGATATTTGCCAGATGGTCAAAATGTCCATTAGGTAAACTAAATAGAAAAGCATTATTGATAAAAATCCAGATGGTCATTTTGACCATCTGGATTTTTTATGTTTTATTTCTTTAAAATAGTATCCAATACCTTTAGTTTCCCATCTATTTTATGGCTGTATTCTAAGCCAAGAATCTTACTAATCATTGGATAGATATTTACGTTTTCAAAACCATCTATTTTTGTTTGAGGTTTGAAGGCTGGGCCCCAAGCAAAGAATGTAGCGTGCATATCTTCAATGGCTGGGTCGAAACCGTGTTTCCCTGGCGTCGTAGATTTACCTGTAATACCAAATACTTTAGGCAAATGTGGCACAAGTAAAATATCGCCAACACGATTATACTTATCGTCTTTTTTGCCATAATGCCAACGGCTAGGGATGTTTTTCTTTAAGTATACATCAAAGTCAACTGCTTCTTTCTTCAAAGCCTCGTAGGTTGGCTTAATATCTTTTTTATCTTTTGCATACAATTGCAACAATGCATCTCCACGAGGAATAATGAATTTTTCAGGGTCGATTGCTTTAGGTAAAAGCATAGGATGTTCGTATTCAACTTTGGTCATACCGTGGTCAGAAACAAACACGAAGTTTACAGGCAAATGTAATGAATCAACAGTGGCAACCAATTTACCAATGCTATTGTCTACAAAATGTACTGCTTCTTCGGTTTCTTTTGAGTCTGGGCCATAAGTATGGGCTTCATGGTCAACCTCAGGGAAATAAAAAGTAATCATATGCGGACGCTTATCTTCAGATAATTGAAGCCAGTTTTTAACCGTTTTAATACGCGTATCAATATCTATTTTATCGTTATAGTTGTAATAATAAGTAGGTAAAGTTCCCTGAATGTTGCTTTCAGAAGCAACCCAATAAAAACTAGCACTTATCATCTGTTGTTGTTCTGCTAACACCCATAAAGGCGTTCCGCCATACCATGAACCATCAGCAACAGCCTTTTTATTTCCCATTCCATAACTTTCTTGGCGTTGGGCATCATAAAAAGAATTGTCAACCAAGCCATGATGCGCTGGATACATTCCCGTTACGATACTATAATGATTGGGGAAAGTAAGAGAAGGAAAAGAGGGCAGCATGTAGGCAGCTGTTACGCCATCATTACTCAATTTACGAAGATGCTTGGCTTGGTACTTATCAGTAAAGTCTGCACGAAAACCATCAGCAGAAATCAAAATGACATAAGGCTTTTGTTGTTGAGCTAGGCTATTGCTACGATTCGGAATGATTTGCTGCGTTAAGTCTTGAGCAATGGTATTAGAAACACAGAAACATAGCAAGACAAAAAGGAGATGGAGTATTGATTTTTTCATTTGAAATACTATCACAAATTGATAGGCTTTAAAATTTGTTGAAGTGAATTGATGATTAATAAAATCTCTTAAAGCAATTTAGTCCATTCTTAATCAAAAATCAAAAAACTTATTCATATCTGTTGTTTAACCAAACATCAAATGGACACAAAAATCAAATTTATAAAGGTTAGGTACATCACCACCATATTAAATATTTGTTAAACTTCTAATTGAAATAATGATTTTGACGCATTGAAGAGAGAAATTTAGCAAATTTTTCGGCTAATACTCATTATGAATTTCATCCAATATTATTCTTCGCGTCGCTTTATCAAGGGCTTCTTTGTTATATGCTTATTAGTAAATAATCTTTCAAATCTCTGCTCACAAACATTTAAGGAGGAAGATAAAGAAAATCTGGGGCTGTATTTCCATAATCCAGATACCACGTTTCGCTTGCTAAAAGAAAAGTATAATAAGGCAAACGAGCAAAAGGATTTTGTTCAAGCAGGGCTTTATCTACAACAAATGGGGCAAATCTGTTATCACTTTGGGCATTACCCTCAGGCATTGGATTTTCATTTACAGGCCAGTACGATATTTAAGGCCAACCAAAAGAAAGAACTGTTGGCCGGTAATTTAAACGATTTGGGTGTTTTATATTATTACAATCATCAGCGAAACTTGGCTCGTCAGTATTATGATGAAGCGTTGGGGATTTATAAAAATACCAAAAATGAATTAGGGATGGCCAATACGTTGGGGAAGATTGGTCAGTTATACGAAAAACAGCAAAAATATGATAGTGCCTTTGTTTATCAGCGTCGGGCAATGATGCATTACCAAAAGATTAATAATCGTCAAGGGATGTCTAAGATTTATGAAAACATTGGAAGTATTTATGAAGACCTTGCTAAGTACGATTCAGCCTATTTTTATTATCAACGTTCTTTTACGCTTAATAAGGAGACAAACAATCAGATAGCCCAAATAGAAGTATTGAATAACCTAGGAGATGTTTTTAGAAAAACAGATAAAGTAAAAGAAAGCTTACAGTATTCTAAAAAGGCCTTGGCTATGGCATTGGATACAAAAGAAAATTATCAGCTATCAGGAGCGTATCGTGATATTGCAAAAGCCTATAACTTACTTGGACGAAACGATAGTGCTTATCATTACTTAGAATTAAGCCGAAAAACAGCCTTAGATATTTATGATGAGAATAGTAATAAGCAATTGGCTTTGCTACAAGTAATGTATGATATCAGTAAAAAGAACAATGAAATACAGCAATTGAATAACGCGAAAAAGCAAAACCAAATTATTGGCTTTGCTATCGGAATCGTAACGATTTTATTGGCGGCTTTGGCGACGGTAATTATTAGTCGACAACGCTTGAAAATAAAAAGTGAGCGATTTTTGAATGAAGAGCGAAATCATGTATATGAAACCCAAAAGGAATTGATGGAGGTAGCTTTGAGAAATAAAGTATTGGAGGAAGAAAATCTTAAAAATCTACTGGAAGTAAAAACCAAAGAATTGAGTTCGCACACCCTGCATGTTATCCAGAAAAATCAATTGCTTGAAAAGCTATATAACAAACTAGAAGAAATGATTAAAGACGAGCGTCGTGACCCTAAAAGACAGCTTAGGCAAATCATGCAGGAAATTAATCAAAGTTTTAATCATGACCAATATTGGGACGAATTTAGGGGTATTTTTGAGCAAGTACATCAGAGCTTTTTTGATAAGCTAAAAGCTACGACTGATAACCTTACCGCAAACGATTTACGATTGGTGGCTTTGTTAAAAATGAATCTTAATTCTGCGGATATTTCCTCGTTGCTAGGTATCTCTCAAGACAGCCTGCGGGTAGTTCGGTACCGTTTGAGGAAGAAATTGAATTTAGCTCAAGGAGATAGTCTTTCGGCATTTATTCAAGCATTATAGGTTGTTAATGATTTGGAAATGTAACGGTAACAATTTGATAATGTAGCGATTGGTTGTTTTTAATGTATTGATATACAGTTAGTTGATTGTTATTTGTTTCTATTGTTGCCTTCTTGTTTATGCCCTTTGTAACGCTGTTGCTTTTTTGTAACGCCCCAAATTTGGTTGTATTCATTTTGTATTTGAACCTTTGTTACATCAAAAAAATGATTGTCGAAAGAATTTTTAACTAAGCTCATACGAAAAAGCTAATTAAAAATAAATCACAAAACAAAATGAACAAAATATACAGCCTAATTAGTTTTTTTATATTAATCACTTTTACTGCTTTCTCGGGAACATTGAGTGGAATAGTGATTGATAAAGAAACGGGAGAACCGCTAATAGGAGCAAATGTACGATTAGATAAAAAAGGTTTTTATGATGCTACTGGACTAGACGGTTCATTCAGCATCAAGAACCTTCCAGCAGGGAAATACCAAGTGAAAATTAGCTATGTTGCTTACGAAACTATTACGCAAGAGGTAATCATCGGTAAAGACAATACTTTTCTAAAATTGAGTTTAGTACCTGATTTAAAACAATCGCTCAATGAAGTTGTTGTGACTGCCACGTCCGATAAATCAACGGAAAATTCGGCTCGTTTTTCAGAACGTAAAGCGAATCAGCTGATGAACATTGTTTCTGGTAGGGCGATAGAAATTTCTCCAGATTTAACGGTGGCGAACTTAATTCAAAGAGTATCAGGAATTTCTATTGAAAGGAATAGTAATGGTGATGGACAATATGCCATTCTGCGAGGAATGGATAAGCGTTATAATTATACCTTGGTGAATGGGATCAAAATACCTAGCCCAGATAACAAATATCGCTATGTGCCGCTAGATATTTTCCCTTCTGAACTGTTAGGTCGTTTAGAAGTATTTAAGACCTTAACGCCTGATTTAGAAGGCGATGCCGTAGGAGGTGTCGTAAACATGGTGATGAAAGATGCACCTAATCAATTAGAAATTAAAGGGAATTTAGCAGGAGGATACAATGAGTTATTCATGAATCGTGGATTTACAAGTTTTGATGCAAGCCAGATTCAAAAGCAATCGCCTTATGAATTAAATGGTAGTACCTATTCGGCGACATCAAAAGATTTTCCGAAAGGCACTTTGACACTGCAAACTAAAAATCCAATTCCTAATATCGTAGGAGGGTTATCGATAGGGAATCGTTTTTTACAAAACCGTTTAGGTGTAATTTTAGCAGGGAGTTTCCAAAACACGTATCGTGGTAGCAATAGTAAATTCTTCTCTTCAACGGTTTATGATACTGAAAAGACTTCAAGAATTACCAGTTTAGCTGAACGTCAATATTCTGAAAGACAAGAACGTTTGGGCTTACATGCAAAAATTGATTTTCGATTAAACGAGCGAAATAAGTTGCAGTGGTACAATGCCTATATGAACCTGATTAACGAGCAATTAAGGGATACTAAAACCACAGAATACTCATCAGGAGGCTACGACCCAGAAAAAGGAAATGCAGGCTTAACGTTTGGGGTTCGTTCAAGGCTTACGCAACAACAAATTTTCAATAGTACTTTACAAGGTACACATCAATTATCAGATAAATTCAAATTCAATTGGTCGGCAGTATATTCTACGGCTTCTAACCAAGTGCCTGACAATACTAGCTTTAGCGTCTTGGGTAAAAGAGAAAACTTTGTAGAAACTAAAATTTATCCTCAGCAAAGTAGTCGCCGTTGGGAACATAATGATGACCGCGATTTAGCCACTTACTTAAACTTGACGTATTTAAGTTCATGGAAGAGTAACCCGCTAGAAATCAGTACAGGAGTATTGTATCGTGATAAACAGAGAAGTAATTTTTATAATAACTATGTACTTCAACCAACAAATCCTTTTGCAGTGTTTGGTAAAGACTTTAACAATTATAACGAAGTAGATTTTACCGTTCAAAACCCAAGAGGAACAGTAGCCTCGGCATTGAATTATGATGCTACTGAAAAAATAGCAGCAGGGTATTTAATGGCAAAACTAAATACCAAAGCAACGCAATTTATTGGTGGACTTAGGGTTGAAAATACAGACCAAGGATATCAGATGTTATTTCCACTTGGCGAACTTCATCCATCTGGAAACCAAGTATATACTGATTTCTTGCCAAGCTTAAACGTCAAGCATAGTTTAAATAACATTCAAAATTTGCGTGCTTCCTATTTCCGTTCAATCAATCGTCCTGGGTTTTTCGAGATTGTTCCAGGGAAAGTAGTCAATGAAGAATTTCAAGAAAGAGGAAATCCTGATTTGCAACGTGCTGTGGCCGACAATATTGATTTGAGATATGAATATTTCCCGAATGCATCTGACCAAATAATGGCTGGCGTTTTCTATAAATACATTAAAAACCCGATAGAATATACCTTACAAGTGGATGAGACTCGTGGCCAAGACGTATTCTATACACCAGGGAATTTTGGGAATGCCAATAATTATGGCTTAGAGTTAGATGTAATCAAGTATTTCAAAAACTTTGGCATCAAGGCAAACTATACCTACACACATTCGTCTATTACAACCAAAAAGAATATCAGGGTTCGTAATAGTTCGGGTAACCTAGAATCTATCTCCGTTAATCAAACGCGCCCACTCTATGGACAGTCGGAACACATCGGTAATTTTTCTTTACTCTATAGAAATTCAAAAACAGGATGGGATGCACAATTAGCAGCGTCGTATACAGGTGAGCGTATCAATACAGTTTCACAGTTTTTAGATAATGATTTATGGCAAGAAGCCTTCGTTCAGATGGATTTCTCAATAGAAAAAAAATTAAGTGACCGTTGGGTGATTTTTGGCAAAGCCAACAATTTATTAAATACACCAATGAGAGTATTTATCAAAAATACCAATCCAGTCAATGCCAATATACCAGAGCAATCAAAAGGAGGAAATGATAAAACCTTGATTCGTGAAGATTATTACCAAAGAAGTTATTTAATAGGCATAAAATTCAAATACTAAAATATTCAAAATTCAACTTTATTAATGTCATGAAAAATTCAAAAATCTTAGTAGGAGCATTCTTACTAGCCACATTGTTTAGTGCTTGTAGTAAAGACGAAAACAAAACAACACCAGTTGTAGAGCAGTCGGTAACGGGTGAAGTATCAGGAACTTGGGTAAAAGGTTCTATCATTCAAGTAAAAACTGACATCATCATTCCAGCAGGAAAAAGTTTAACGATTGAAGAAGGCGTAACAGTAGTGATGGATACTACAAGCAAGCCTGAAATTATCGTAAATGGTAATTTGTACATAACAGGAAGCACGGCAAACCCTGTTAAAATGACTGTTCCTGAGAGTGCAAGAATTACTAAAAACAAATTCGGTAAGTTGTGGGGTGGAATTTTAGCCTCAAAAACTTGTTCAGAATTGTTATTAAATAATGTAATTATGGAGTACGGTGGAGCTGTTACAACAGAATCATCTACCTCGGTAAAACAAGGTTTATACAAAGCCGTTAGTGGTGAATTTGACCCAGCTATTTGGTTTTCAAATACAGCAGGAAAGTTAGTAATGCAAAACTCTATCGTTCGTTTTTGGCATGATGACTGTACTTATTTAGAAGGTGGAAGTATCATTTTTAGCAACAACACTTTTCATACAACAGGTGAAAGTGGTGGAGAAGCTATCAACATCAAATCAGGTTGTGTTGCTGACGTAGCTTATAATTTAATTTACAGCACTAATACAAATGCCTTGAAATTATCAAATGCTGGTGACCGTACTCCTCAGGCTTATGTGGTAGCTTATAACAACACGATTGTGAATACAGGCTGGAGAAGACCAACTATCAAAGGAGGTTCTATTTGGCTTGAAGCAAGTGTTCGTGCAGATTTGTACAATAATTTAATGGCAAACACTCGTTTTGGTATTAAGAGAGATGTTAAAAAACCAGAAGATACTCGTTCGGTAGTTAGTAATTCGTTGTACTATGGCTATACGCAAGAGGGAGTAAATCAATTCCAACCAAGTACTGAAATTTTAACAGGAAAGAACGATATTATTAGCACAAAAGCAGGTGATAACGACCCTAAATTTGTGAATTATCCAGTAAGTACTGATAAGTCGAATGCTGATTTCACAACTACTTGGGACTTTCACTTAGCTACAGGTTCGCCAGCGTTGAATAAAGGAATTACTACCTTCACTAGAAACTATAAAGACGGTATCACGATTAATGGTCAGACTTACAAATCGCCTGAACCAGCATCGTATATTGGAGCTTTTGGAACGAAGTAAATAGTTGTGATTGAGTGAATTATGAATTGTAGATTCATAACTCACTCAATCACTAACTCACAATTAAACAACTATAAAGAATAATGAACCATAGGTTTTTAACCATTTTTTTGCTTGCCTTTTCGCTTAACGCTTGTAAACAAGTGGCTGTTCAAACAAATACTACCGCTAGCGAACAACCCATTGTACAGCCCACTTTTATCACTGAACCTGTACAACACGATACTGACGACCCTGCCGTTTGGATAAACCCTACTGATGCCAGTAAAAGCCTAATAGTGGGTACAGATAAAGACGTAGATGGAGCTTTGTATGTGTATGATTTACAAGGGAAAATTCAAACGGATAAAGTAGTCCATGGGTTAAAGCGACCTGATAATGTGGATATTGAGTATGGGTTGATGCTAAATAACAAAGCTACCGACATTGCCGTGGCTACAGAACGCCTTACGCATAAACTTCGTATCTATGCTTTACCAGACATGAAAGCCGTTGATAATGGAGGTATTGAGGTATTTGAGAACGAGACAGGAGCAGAGTTTCGTGATTTGATGGGAATATCTTTATACAAAAATAAAGCTGGCAAAATTTACGCAATTGTAGGTAGAAAATCTGGCCCGACAGATGGCTCTTATCTTTGGCAATATCTTTTAGAAGATAATGGAGCTGGACAGGTAAAAGCTACCTTAGTAAGAAAGTTTGGAGTATATAGCGGAAAAAAAGAAATAGAATCTATCGCTGTGGATGATGAGCTTGGCTATGTCTATTATTCCGACGAAGGTGTTGGTGTAAGAAAATATTATGCTGAACCATCAAAGGGTAACCAAGAATTAGCATTGTTTGCTACCACAGGTTTTACGGAAGACCACGAGGGAATTTCTATTTATCAAACCTCACCAACGACTGGTTATATTTTAGTGTCGGATCAAGGAGCGAACCAATTCCATGTGTTTAGCAGAGAGGGAACAGCACAGAATTCAAACGACCATCAGCTACTGAAAGTCGTGAAGGTAAAAGCGAATAAAAGTGATGGTTCTGAAACGGTTTCTGTGCCTTTGAATAATACTTTCAAGAAAGGATTATTTATCGCCATGAGCGACGACCGTACTTTTCATTTCTATAAATGGGAAGATATAGCAGGGAAACAACTTAAGTAATAATGAATAATTGAGTTCAAGTTTTAAGTGCGGAGATAGAAAAATTACGCCGCACTTAAAACTTGAATATATTTAGTTCTTATTGATATTAACTGCTCTATGAGCCTCTACTAGCAAGGCAATTTCTTCCATCATATCTAATACTTCGTCTATTTCACTTTCTTTCCACAGAACAAAATAGTTTTTCAGGGGCGTGCGCATCATATATTCCTTCCCATGCGAAGTCCAAAAATCATGAATGCCTATTTTGTTTTCTAACATTTCTTGAAAAGCACCAAACTCAAATTCATTCAGGATAAACAAAGAGTTTTTGTAGGCAAGGTTATACTTTTTACAACATGGACAATAACCAATATAACCGTTTTCATTTTCGGTTAACGTATTGAAATCGTGTGAATTTTCCATAAGAAAAGCTTTTTAGATAATAGCCGAACAGAAAAAATTAAGTAACGTAGCGAAATTTTCGTAAAAGGAATCCGACGACCTCAATGAGGTCGGTTATGATAATACTATTAAGAAAAACTACCACCGCAAAGCAGTGGTAGTTTATATAAGAGAGCGATGTCTTTTACTCTCTCATTGAGCGATTCAATATCATCAGTTAAACTTTGTACTTGCTTCTGGTTGATATACATACCTGAATGTATAATAACGTGCTACATCAGTAGTAGTTGGAGTCGTAGGAGCACCTTTATAGTAGCTCAAAATCTCTACTTTAGCATATTTACCGTCGGCAGTTTTTATTAATATTACTTTTCCTGCCGCTGGCGTGATAATACCATTAGCATAGTTGTACCAACCATTTCCTGCACCTGTTGGAATAGCAAATGTGGTTTTAGTATCTTGTGCAAAAGTGGCAGAGGCAGGCACTTCTTTAATTTCATCGAAAATACCCGTGATTACTACTGCACCACCTTGACCACTACCAGAACCACCACCATTTGTAATAATTGTAGTAGCTCTAACGCCAATATCCCATTTCGTGGTTGCTGAGTCTGAACTAGCAACGATACCATTTTTGAAACTAAAGAAAGTATATTTTCCTGTTCCTGTAGGCTGACCAGTAGCACTAACGTTAGTAGTAGGGTCGGCAGCTAAATCTTTTACTGTTTCGGATTTTACGGGTTGTACTACTACTTCATCATCTTTCTTACAAGCAATAAAGAGCGTACTAATAACTAAAGCTGACAAGGCAATTTTTTGTAAAGAATTCATGTTTTTTGTATTTAAATAAAGGGATGAGTTTATGATATTTTCTCACATTGGTAACCTAGCCCAACAAGGGCATTAATAATTTTTTCGCTCGGTGTAAACTGTTCAGATACAATTTTTAAAACTTTGTTCACATCATGAAAGTCAATATTGAAATTGCTAATTCCTACTGACTTGAGGGCATCCCAAATGGCTTGTATACCAATAGGAGAGGTAATGTTTGTTTTGAACATTAATGTTTCCATCTGACTAATTTTATTGTTTAGGAGTTAAGTACAAGTCCATTAACCATCTTTGAGCATCAGAACGATTTTCAAAAATATTTACAGGACAGCCATAGGTACGCTTAGCTAAATATTGTACAATATGGTGATAGACGTTTGCCATAAAAAATGATTTCGTGACGATTGCAATTCCAAAACATTGTCTGGAAAACTCTCTGCGATAATGTTTAAACCAAGTGGTTTCTAATTTTACGACACCTCTTTCGCGGCATAGATTTCCTTCTGGATAGTCGAATAGTAAGCCAAAACTTTCGTTTTTATTAATTAGCTTACTCATTTCTGACAAATAGCTTCTGGTATCTTCCTGCGTTGTTTTTTCACTAATTTTCATCGAAAAAACAGGACATTTAAAATGTGTTTCAATTTGTACCATTAGCTTAGTTATTGTGAAATGTATTCCTAAAAATTAGCGCTAAATCAACCTTCTCACAAGCCTTATGTAACACAAATAAAAACTCTTTCATTTCTGTGTTATTTAAAAATAGACCTGTTGAAAATATATCTGTTTGTATATTGGGTACGCTTCTTAAATTGCATAATTCTATGATATAAAACTTTTCTGCATGCGGGGCTTCATTTAATTTTCTTAAAAACGTCACCATCGTTGTCCATTCAAAAGTCATCAAAGAGTTTTTATATTGAACTTGTATTTCATTACAACATTTACATTGCCAAGCACTTGCATTATCCGTTTCAACTAATATGATATGTTGTTGTGTATCTTTCATATTAATAAAATTTAGTAGAAAACTTTTTTAAAAACAGTCTCGATAATTCAAGACTGTTTTTGTACAATGTGAACGAAAAGAAAAAAACGATTGATGCTCAGAAATGACTTCAATAAAATCAGAGTCATTTACTATTTACCATAATCTCGTGAATTCGGGATAAATGCCCCCCCCGAATGCTACTCTACTGTTCTGTAATTTTGTGTTTTTCAAGGTTGATACCAAGGCTTACCCAAATTAGTCTTCCTGCCAAATTTGGAATATTTCTAGTATCGGTATAGCCTAATACATTATCAACACCTGCTTGTAATCTAAACCTTTCTTGGAAGGTTTTGCTAGCAGATACATTCCAAAGGATGTATCCATTTACAAATTCATTGCTAACATCAGCAATCCCATTTCCGTTATAATCAGCAAAACCATATCTACTTCTATAAATCCCTCTTAGCGAAGCTGTTAAGCCACTTTTCATATCTTCATAGAACACTTTGATATTGGCTGAATGCCTAGAACGATTGAAAAGTCCTTCATAGTCAGAAGCTTTTACTCTAACCGTTACCAACGTTTCAGGGTCACGTCTGAATAATTCACCACGCGCTATTTTATCTACTATGTCTTTATCTTTTGCTTCCAAAAACTGATAACCAGCACTTAATGTAATAGGCGACTTATTGTTGGCAATCGTATAACTAGCGTCTAATTCTATCCCTTGTGTAAATGCTTTGGTAAGGTTCATATAACTAAAAACACTTTGTCCGTTCGTTTTTAGGGCTACGGCTTGAGTCTGAATTAGGTTTGAAATGTCATTCCTAAAAACGTTTGCCTTGAATTTCAGACCGTTATCTAAATCAATTTTCCCGCCAAAATTAAATGCTAAAGAGCTTTCGGCTTTTAATTCACCCAGTTTACTTACATCGAATAATACTTCAGCAATCTGATTTTCAGCCTGTAAACGAGCTAAATTTAACGCTACTTCTTGTGTGCCAAACACGCTATAACCAGCTACGGCATTGGTAAAGTTGAGGTACAATTGTCTAAAATCTGGTGCCTTGAAACCCACTCCAATAGAGCCATTGAGCCTTACCTTTTTAGATAAATCATAAGCCACCGAAACCTTGGGACTAAACTGAGCTTTGTAAGCGGAGTGAGCGTCAAAACGACCACCGATAGTTAGGTTTAGAGCACTCACCAGTAAATTTTCGTATTGAAAAAACCCATAATTGGTTTCAAATCTTTTAACATCATCGTACCTCGTTGCTGCTACACTCTCCCAGATTTTACCAGCCCCAAGCGTTAATACTTGTTTATTGCCTATGGCATAATCTACCTGAACTTCTGGTCTTAGGAACTTCTGATTGAAGTACGTTGCATCATATACGTTATTGTCTTTCTGAAATAAAAGTTCAGAATTTGTTTTATACTGCGTATTGTAAAATCTAAAAACAGCTTTTAGGTTTTGGTGAAAAGAAACCCTTAAACTTGGGTTAAAATTCCAGTCTTTTACTGAACCTGTTCCTACTATTTGGTCTGTTCCGACTAATAAGCTACTTTCTTGATTTTCAATATTATATCTTGTTGATACATTCAAACTTACATTTTTTGAAAAATCATAGGTAAATTTTGGGGTAATCGTATAATTTTGAAAAGGTGAAACTGTTTGTCCAAAAGTTTCAGGTGTAAAGTCGTATCCACCAGAAGCATAGCGATTTAAGAACAGATTGAACCCTGACTTTTTCGTTTTTATGCTCATGTTTCCAGATAAATCAGTTGTCTGATTCGTTCCGTATCTTGCTGAAAAAGAACCCTTTGTACCATTAGGCCTTTCAGTAATGATATTTACTACTCCAGCCAAAGCCTCTGAGCCATATAAACTAGAAGAAGGCCCTTTTACGATTTCAATTTGTTTAATATTAGCTACTGCCAATCTTGATAATTCTAACGTACCAGCCGTTCTTCCAACCAAAGGTTCACCATCCAACAAAATTAACGTATAATCTGGACTAAACCCTTGAACTTGAAGCCCTTGCCCGTGGTCGTTTACAATAAAAAGTCCCGTTTGTTCTGCAAGTACTTCGCTTAATCGCAATGAACCCATCGCCCGAATCTGTTTCTGCCCAATCAGTGTTACAGGCATGGGTAAAGCATTTAAAGCCCTTTCATTGCGAGTAGCGGTTACAACAACTTCATTTAAATTACTTGTTTTTAAACTATCACTTAAAACATGTTTCTGTTGTCCAAACACGTTTAAAGCATTATATATAAACAATAAGGTAATTATACACTTCATAAGATGTTCGGGTAATTAGCTTTCAGCAGCTAGCCTCAGCATTATTCAATGTTAGTGATTGATATAAATCTTTAGTTGGATAATATAGAGAAATCCAATTCTTGTTTCCTTTCTAATAGTCTTAAAACCTAAAATCCCTAAGTCTAGCGTCTTAGATCTTATAGTCCAATAACTCCAAAATCTAAAATCTCCAAGTCTAGTGTCTTACATCTAATGTCTTATATCTTTTAGTCTTCGAGTCCAATAATCCCAAAGTCACCAAAACTTTCTTGTTCAAAAGTAACATGACAAAGGTAATGTATTATTTAGAAAGATTCCAAATAAAAACTAAAATTATTTTGATTTAGTCTAAATAAGTATAATATTTGCAGAGTCAAATCCACACTTGGAGTCTTAGAATAATTTTATCCTTATCAAATAATGTCATGAATAAAAAAGTACAAGCACACATTTTTAGTGTTATTTTTAGCAGTATTCTATTACTGAGTAGTATATCTTCTGTAGCTCAAAAAACAGCCTCTGTCAAAGGAAAAGTTGTAACAAGTGACGGACAAGCAGCCGAATTTGTAAATGTAGTACTAAAAGGAACCAACAAAGGTGTAATTGCAGATGTGAATGGCTACTATGAAATCACAGAAATTAAACCCGGGAAATATACACTGCAAGCAAGTTTTGTAGGCTTAGAAGCCCAAAGCCAAAGTGTGGTATTAGTAGCGGGAGAAACGAAAGAAATAGACTTTAAACTAACAGAAGACAGTAAACAGCTAAAAGAAGTTATAGTGGTATCGAATCCTAGCAAATATGTTACGGATTATCCATCAATTTCACTTCGCTTAAAAACACCACTTTTAGAAATACCCCAGAATATTCAGGTAGTAACGAAACAACTATTACAAGACCAGCAAATTTTTGATATGCTGGAAGGTGTAACTCGTAACGTAAGTGGAGTTACTCGTTTGGAACACTGGGATAATTATGCTTTGCTAAATATGCGCGGTTCTCAAATAGGTGCTTTCCGTAATGGGATGAACGTGCAAATGTTTTGGGGACCTTTGGCTGAAGATATGAGTATGGTTGAGCGAATAGAATTTGTAAAAGGGCCAGCAGGGTTTATGCTTGCTAATGGCGAGCCATCAGGTTTTTATAATGTAGTAACGAAAAAACCGACAGGTATGACCAAAGGAGAAGCGACAATGACAGTTGGAAGCTTTGGAACGTATCGTTCAACGATAGATTTAGATGGAAAATTAAGTAAAGATGGAAAATTATTATACCGATTAAACTTAATGGGACAAATGAAAGGTTCACATCGTGACTTTGAATTTAACAATCGTGTATCAGTTGCCCCAGTAATCAAATATCAATTCAATGATAAAACTTCATTGACGGCTGAATATACTTATCAGTACAATCAAATGTCGATGATTGGTTCTAACTATTCTTTCTCGACAAGAGGTTATGGCGATTTACCAGTAAACTTTACAACTGCCGAAGCCAATATGCCAGCTACCAACATTAACGACAATACGCTTTTTTTGACTTTGGCTCATGCTATCAATAAAAACTGGAAATTTACAGGACAAGTAGCTTATATGAACTATAGCCAAGTTGGGCAGTCTATGTGGCCAAGTGGTTTCTCCGCAAATGGCGACACACTGCACCGAAATATGGCAATTTGGGATATTGATGGAACCAATAAATTAGGACAGTTTTTCATTAATGGTGATTTTAAAACGGGAAATGTAAAACACCTTTTGTTAGGAGGGGTAGATATGGGAAGCAAAAGTTATTTCCACGATTGGATGCAATCAGGAAACATCAGTTCATTAGCTATTTATAATCCTCAATATGGTGTAACATCTGCTTCGACATATCCTAAATTCGACCGTTCTTTGAGCCTTCGTGAGCGTGGAGTAAATTATTACCAAACCTATACAGGGATTTATTTACAAGATGAAATTCATATAATTGAAGATAAATTAAGATTAACTTTAGCAGGACGATATACTACTTCAACAGACGGAAATCCCTATGCTGGCTTAGCTAAGGCTGATAAATTTACGCCTCGTATAGGTTTGAGTTATTCTTTAGACAAACATACTACAGTTTATGGAGTATTCGACGAGGCTTTTATTCCACAAGCTGGAGGTGATAAAGATGGCAAAAAATTTGACCCAATCACAGGAAATAACAAAGAATTAGGTTTAAAAAGAGAATGGCTTGGGGGATTATGGACAACGTCATTGTCGGCATATCGCATCACTAAAAATAATGTGTTAACTGCTGATGTAAGTAATCCAAACTTCTCTGTACAACTAGGGCAAACGCAAACAGAAGGTGTTGAATTTGACTTACGTGGACAAGTTACTCATGGTCTAGATTTGACTTTGAACTACGCTTATACTAATGCAAAAGTAACTAAAGATACAGATGCAGAGAAGGTAGGCGTTGCTGTAGCAGGCTCAACAAAAAATATTGCGAATGCTTGGTTATCGTATAAGGCCACAAACGGAAAAATAAAAGGATGGGGACTTTCTTTAGGAGGGCAATATCAAGCTGGACGTTCGTCATGGTATGTATTTGATGGAACAACCCAACCATTGAAAGATTACTTCCGTATGGATGGAGCAGTTTCTTATCAATCAAATAACTTCTCAATTGCATTGAATGTAAATAATATTCTGAATGCTTATTTGTATTCAGGAGCTTATTACTCAGCAGGTTATTATTACTACCAAACAGAAGCTTTACGTAATGTACGTTTGTCGGTTGGCTATAAGTTTTAAATAAATATATGAAGAGTTTTAAAAAAATTATAGGACAGGTTCACCTATGGCTTGGGCTTGCGTCTGGCTTGGTGGTGTTTATTGTTTCTATAACGGGCTGTTTGTATGCTTTTCAGGAAGAAATACAGAATGTCACTCAGCCTTTTCGCTTTGTAGAAGTCCAAAATAAACCTTTTTTACGACCATCAGCCCTTGAAAAAATAGCGTTAAAAACTTTGCCGAATAAACAGCTTCATGCGATTCTGTATTCAGGTAAAAGTCAGTCAGCACAAGCTATTTTTTATCACTATGAACCATCCTATTATTATATCACCTACCTCAATCCTTATAATGGAGAAGTATTGGAAGTAAAAGATATGGATAGCGATTTTTTTAGAATAGTATTAATGGGGCATTACTATTTATGGCTCCCACCAACGATAGGTCAGCCGATAGTGGCTACTTCAACATTGGTTTTTGTGGTCATGTTGATTTCTGGTATTATTTTATGGTGGCCCAAAAACGAAAGTGCTGCCAAACAACGCTTTTGGTTTCGGTGGAAAAATGCAACAAAATGGAAACGTAAAAATTATGATTTGCATAATATTTTAGGTTTTTATTCAGCTTGGATTGTCTTGATTATTGCCTTAACGGGTTTAGTCTGGGGCTTTGAATGGTTTGCTAATACTGTGTATGGAGGCTTGGGAGGTGAAAAATCAACGATGTATACAGAAGTTTTTTCAGATAAAAAACAGAAAGAAAATTTAACAAAACAATCGCCTGCTATTGACCGTATTTGGTATAAAATGCTTGCAGAACAGCCACTTGCCAAAACGATTGAAGTACATATTCCAGAGTCAGATTCAGCATCGCTTGCTGTCAATGTAAATATGGAAGAAGGCACAACGTGGAAAATTGATTACCGTTATTTTGACCAATATTCATTAAAAGAATTGTCCGTAAATCACCTTTATGGAAGGTTTCCAGCAGCAAAATTCGCTGATAAAGCTATCCGAATGAATTATGATATTCATGTAGGGGCAATATTTGGTTTGGCAGGAAAAGTATTAGCCTTTTTAGTGAGCTTAGTAGCTGCTAGTTTGCCTATTTCTGGTGTGTTGATTTGGTGGGGGAGAAGAAAAAAACGCACTTGATTTTAAATTTAAAACCCTCAGAGTACCTATTGTATTATTTAATCAAACCCAAAACAGTTAAAAATGAAGAAGAAAATATTATTCAAAATGGTCTCTTTATTTACCATGATGTGTCTCCCTTTTTTATCCATGGCACATGGATATTGGTTTGAAACACAAGGTTCTGGTAAAATAGGAAGTCCCGTCAAAATTCTGATGTTTTACGGAGAATACGCTTCTGGAATAAGAGAGAAAGGAGATAGGCTCAATAAAATGAATGAACTTAGTGTTTCAGTAATTGATGGAGATGGAAACCAATCGGCTATTACTATGACTCAGCAAGAAACCCATTGGGAAGGAACCTTTACGCCAAAAAAAGAAGGAACTTATCAGGTTTTGGCCATCAACGATACCCGTGAGGTACAAGATTGGACAAAACACAATTTAGGCGTTACGCGCCCTGTGCAGTTCTTGCGTACCATTTATCAAGTTGGTAAAACAAATAGCGCAAAGAACAAGCTTCAGTTTTTAGATATTACCGTGAGTAAGGAAAAAGACAAGGTTCTTTTGACAACGTATAAAGACCAAAAGGGTTTGCCTAAAACTAAAGTAACTGTTATTAACCCACAGACTTGGGAGAAATCATTATTCACCAATGAAAAAGGAGAAAGTTCTTTTACCCCAACAGGCAAAGGAATGTACTTGGTAGAATTAGAATGGATTGATAATACTCCTGGTACTTTTAAAGGAAAGGATTATCAAACAATTAGATATAAATCTGAAACAACCTTTGTGCTTGATTAATAATAAAAATCAGTGTAACGTATAGTGAATATCGTATAGCACTAGGGCCTATTACGAGTATAATCTAGTTTTTATGGCTCCATCATTGTTGCGATGCTATGCGTATAAGCTTTTATATTTTTAAGGGCTAAAAAAAATATAAACATTCACAGAAAGTATCATAAAAATAATGTCTAAAAAAATCATGAAAAAACTATTCTTAGCTATGGTATTGATGGGAGTATCAATCTTAGCAAATGCTCAAAAAAGTACAGATATTGCTGCCATTAAAGGGCAATGTGGTTGTTTTGATATAAAATTTAGTTATGCAGAAACCTTTGCACCCGATAAAAACTATCAATATCATGATCGTTATGTAACAGGAGGTAGAGAATGGGTTTTTGTGGATGAAGAAAGCAAAGACAAATTAGTATTGATGCACTTGTTGGTTATTAACGATACGATGGTTATAAAACATTGGCGTGAAGACTGGCAGTATGAAAATACCGACCTATTGGCTTTTGACAAAGGATTGACGTGGAAGGCTACGCAGTTGCCTAAAAATCAGGTAAAAGGGCAATGGTCTCAATCTGTTTTTGAAGTAAACGATATGCCACGTTATGAAGGTACTGCCTCTTGGATTCATAAAGATGGTCAACACCTTTGGGCAAATATTACTGATGCGCCACTTCCAAGAAGAGAATATACTAAGCGTTCAGACTATCAGGTATTGAGAAGAAACAATCGTATCCATGTAACGCCTGATGGTTATTTACACGAGCAAGATAATGATAAAGTGATTCGTAATGCTTCAGGCGATAAACTATTGGCACAAGAAAAAGGCTTGAACGATTACAAAAAAATTGATGATGAAAAATGTAAGATAGCTACTGAATTCTGGGCTAAAAACCGTGAATATTGGGTTGATGTTCGTACTGTATGGGGACAATTGATTGCTCAGAACAAAGGAATAAGTTTAAAAGCAAAATCAGACGACGGAAAGATGTTGTGGAAAGAATTAGATGATGTAGTAGAATCTTTGAAAGCGAAGGGAGAGAAAAATGCAACGAAACGTCAAGCAGAAATTCGTTCGGTAATCAATAAGTATTTGAATGATAGTAATTTATATTCTTTGAAAAACTAATATCTAAGAACGTTTTTAGAGAAAATGAACAATAAAAAAACCGTCGTCTGTATTTTAACAGACGACGGTTTTTTTATGTATTACAAAACTTATTTCTTTTTCTGATATTCAGCGATTGTTAATAACAAAGAGGGTAATAATATTAAGTTAGTAATCATCGCTACTAAAAGCGTAATAGAAACCATTACACCCATTGCTGCTGTACCTCCAAAGCTTGATACTGCGAAAATCGAGAAGCCACAGAAAAGGATAATGGCAGTATAAATCATACTTAAACCTGTACCGAAAATACTGTTGGTGATGGCTTGTGACACAGTATGTCCTTTTTCATATAATTCCTGACGGTACCTTGTTAAGAAATAAACCGTTCCATCTGAAGCAATACCGAAAGTAATACTGAATACTAAAATAGTAGAAGGCTTAAAGTGAATATCTAAAAAGCCCATCAATCCCGCTGTCAGTGCCAAGGGAATTAAACAAGGAAGTTTTGATAGAATAATTACTGGAATAGAACGGAATAAAACCATTCCTACAACAGCGATTAAGCCAATGGCAATCAATAAGCTTTCGTATAGATTCGATAACAAATAATCATTACTCTTCAAGAAAACCAAACTATGACCCGTAAGGCTTACTTTATATTCTTTAGGGTCAAAAATAGCATCAACTTGTGGGCGAATTTCATCAATAAGCTCTTTCATGCGCAAGGAGCCAACATCTGCCATTTGGAAACTGATACGCGTAACGCTTTTATCTTCATTCAAAAACGATTTGAATTGCTTAGATGATGCACTGCCATTTTGTACATATTCCGTTAGTTTAGAAAGTTCCAAAACGTTTGGCAAGATAAAATACTTGGCTTCGCCACCTTTATAAGATTGGTACAGGAATCTAGTAGCTTCTACAATCGACAAAGGCCTTGAAAACTCTTTATAAGCACGCATTTTGTTTTGCAATGCCTTTATTTTGTATAATGTTTGAGCCTGATTATCAAAAATTCCGTTAGGTCTTTTGGTATCTATCATAATTTCAAAAGGTAAAACACCATTGAAATTCTTTTCAAAAAACCTTAAATCGGTATAAATAGGGTCATTTTTAGGTAAATCATCTACTACATAACCAATTACTTGTACTTTGGTAATACCATAAGCAGAAATTAAGACTACCACAAAAACTGCCGAATAAATTACACTTCGCTTGTTATGTACCAAGTAATTGATTTTAGACAAAAATGTATTAATCCATTTTACCTCTAAATGCTTTAAGTGGCGAGACTTCGGCAGTCCCATATAGAATAATGCAATCGGAATTAAAGAAATACAAATAAGATAAGTAATGATGACATTAAGCGCCGCAATTACTCCAAATTCAACTAAAAGGCTACTATTAGTAAAGTAAAAAACACCAAACCCAATGGCCGTAGTAACGTTTGCCAAGAAGGTAGAAAGCCCGATACCCGTAACCATATTGGTCAAGGCAACTTCTTTATTGCCATGTGACACTAATTCAGCTTGGTATTTATTAATTAAAAAGATGGCATTCGGAATCCCGATTACAATTAATAATGGTGGAATAAGCCCTGTAAGAATCGTGATTTTATAACCCAATAATTGGAGTGTTCCTAGTGAAAAGATTACCCCAATCAATACTACAAAAATGGATAGAATCGTAAAACGAATAGAACGAAAGAAGAACCAAAGGATTAAGCCCGTAATCAAAATGGCTAAACCCATAAAAAGCTTCATTTCTTTAGAGACTTTCAGCATGGTGGCCGTTCGAATAAAAGGCATACCCGAATAGTGTAATTCTGTTTGAGTCTTTATTGAAAAATCATTCGCTATTTTTTTGATCTGATTTACAATGGCAATTCTTTTAGAAGAATTCAATGTTTTTTCATTGAAGGTAATAGCCATCAAAGCCGTGTTAGTTTCATGATTGATAACCATGCCTTCATAGAACTTCAATGCTAATACTTTTTTCTGAATAGAATCGAGCTCCGCCTGTGATATCGTCGAACTACTATGAATCGGGACTACTTCAAATTTTCTGAGAGAATCATTTCGTTTCAGTTCGTATAGATTAGCGATTGAAATGATATTTTTGATACCTTCTAAACGCTTAATGTCTTCTGTAAGCTTAACTAATTGTTGATACTTTTCTAATTCAAAAAGTTTGGGTGATTGCCAGCCAATCACCATGATGCTACCATCTTCGCCAAATTTTTTACGAAAATCTTGGTATTCCTTTTCGATAGGGTCGTATGAAGGTAAAATCCTTGCTATTTCATACGAGAGCTCAATTTTACTAGCTTCAAAACCCATAAAAACAGTTGAACTAAGAATGATTCCTATCCAAAGAAGGCGATATTGGATGATTAATTTGGCAATTGTATTCCACATAATAATATGATTTTGGAACCCTGATGTATTACAAAAGGATTATTTCCTGAATAAAATATTCAGGGGAAACTAATGGTTGCTTTTTATTTTAGGTGTTGTGCTAAATTAAGAAAAGCGATAAATTGATAAAACTAATGATTGAATAACGAAAACAATCAAAGTCATTGTAAAGATTTTATGAAATTGTTTAAAAATAAAGAACTCACGGGGCATTTTTGGCAATAAAATGCTCAAATAAAATTTGATAAAAATGGTATCTAAAAAGTGAAGTTGATTCAAATTGGAAGGCTAATGGCGAAATATTGCTAAGAGAATAAATCGAAGGGAAAATCTCACGGTGAGTAGCAACGGTATTTAAGTCAAGTAATATGCGAATGTTAGCATTGATATGATGGCGTTCGCTAGGGCTATCAATTTTGCATTTATTTTTACCAAAATGATGTGCTTGTTGTACCGAAAGCGTTCGTCCATAAACCGAAAACATAAGTATCTGACACACCAAGAATGTGCTAAATAACCGTATTATGAAAGATTTTTTTTGCATATCAGGATGCAAAAATACAGTGTTTTTTGTTAGAAGCAATGAGTCTTACTTTAGGATTTTTAGACTTTAGGATTTTGGGACTTTAAGATTGTTGGACTTTATGACTTTAAGTTAAAAGATTTTGTTTTGTGTGTATGTGTTCTTTTAGTCCTCCAGTCCAAAAATCCTAAAGTCTCAAACTTATTTCTTAACCTTCACTTCAACGCCTTCTCTAATTTCCTCAGTAGCTACTTTTGCTAATTGGTCGCCTTCTGATAAGTCGCCATAGATTTCTACTTTGCCATCTGCCTCTCTGCCTTTTCTTACTTCTACCCAAACAGCTTTGTTATCTACAATTTTCACAACGAATACTTTTTCTGGAGCATTCGCTACAGCAGCTTTAGGAACGACAAACGTCTTTTCTGTAGCAGGGAAGGATATTTTTACTTCGGCAACCATACCTGGCAATAGTTTTTTGCTACTATTGTCAATGTCCATTTCAATTCGTTCTGAGCGGAATTTTGTATCTAATGCTCCTGCTACACGATTGATTTTAGCTTTAAATACTTCACTTGGAAATGCTTTTACGGTGAAAGTTATCTCATTTTTTTCGCCTAAATATGAAGTATAAGCTTCTGGAATTAATACAATTAAACGTAATTTTTTCTGGTCTTGTAAAGTAAACAGTGGAAACTCAGAGCCTTTTCCTGAAGGACCTACATAAGCACCCACACTAATATTACGAGCAGTAATAAAACCATTAAAAGGGGCTCTGATTTCTAGGTAATTCTTGTTATCAGCAATTTCTTTATAGCCTGATTTAGCAGCATCCAATTGTGCAAAATCAGCATTTTTGCGTGCTAAAGCTTGGTCTAACTCGTTTGGCGAAATTGTCCCAGGTGTTTTACTAGTTTGTAAAAGACGGTCATAATTAGCTTTACTAGCCGCATATATCGCTTCTTGTGATTGTAACCTTGATGCTGAAGTGGCTAGTTGGGCTGATAATTCTGGTGCTTCCATCGTGACCAATAATTGTCCTTCTCTTACCTCTGAGCCAACATCTACATTCATTTTCTTGACAAAACTGTTTACTTTGGCATACAAATCAACGCTATGTTTGGCGATTAATTCTCCCGGAATTTGAATATTGGTTGACATCATTCCTTTTTCCAAAGAAAAAGTTTCTATGCTATGCACCGTTGGAGCTTGTGTCTTCTCTTCTTTTTTAGCTTCAGAAGAACCACAACTGTTTAAAAGTATTGTGGCCGTAAAGAAGCCAGCTATAGTAAAAATGGAATTGATAGCTTTTGATTTCATGGTCTTATTTTTTAGCTGTAAGCTAAAAGCTTTGAGCCTTTAGCTTTTAAGTTATATCTATGTCTCTGATAATGTTAACTAATTACCAATGTCTCTTTTATAAATCGTAGGAATATAGTGTTTGCTTTCCTCATCTTCTGGGTCTAATGAAACAGATTCTATCGATGTTTTCTCTTGGAACCAAGCAAATACCAAAGGCAGGATAATTAATGCTGCAAAGGTTGAAGCAATTAACCCACCAATAACGGCACGTGCCAGTGGAGAAGTTTGGTCGCCACCTTCGCCTAAGCCAGAAGCCATCGGGATCATCCCTACTACCATGGCCACACTCGTCATTAAAATAGGGCGAATTCTTAAGGCAGCCGCTTCTTTGGCTGCTTCCAAAGCATTGCCTGTGACTTTCCTTAATTGTTCGGCATTGGTAATCAATAAAACAGCATTGGCGATAGATACCCCAACCGACATGATGATACCCATATATGACTGTAAGTTCAAGGTAGAGTTCGTTAATCTCAACATCACCAACGAGCCTAGTACTACGGCTGGAATAGTGGTGAGAATCACGATAGATACTTTGAATGACTGGAAGTTTGCTGCCAGCATCAAGAAAATAACAATAATAGCTACTAATAATCCTGATTGTAAACTATCCAATGTTTCTGTCAAAACCTTACTCAAACCAATTGGCTCAATGGTTAATCCACGAGGTAATTCTCCTAGTGAAGCAATGGCTTTACTTACATCTGCCGTAGCTGTTCCTAAATCCTTCTTGTATAAATTGGCTGTTACCGAAAGCGTAGGCATAGCTCCTAAGTTATCGTTTTCGCCATAAATGGTATCACTTTGAATCGTGGCTACATCACTTAGAATAGGCCTTGCTGAGTTTTTCAACAAAGCAATCTCTCCGATGTCACCTATACTCGTCATTTTGTTTTCAGGAATTTGTACTTGCACACTGTAAGTCAATCCTGATTTTTCATCTACCCAAACGCTCTTATCTGTATAACGTGAAGAAGAAGTTGAGGCAGTGAGCGTTCTAGAAATATCGTTCATATCAACGCCCAATTGCGAAGCCCTAACACGGTCGATATTAATGTTAATGGCTGGGTACTTGATAGGCTGTCCTAACTGTACATCACGCAAATAGCTAATCTGACTTAATTTTTCGATAAGCTTCTTGGCATATTCTTCATTGTTCTTCTTACTTCTACCTGCTAAACGCACTTCAATAGGCGTTGGCGAACCTTGACTTAATATTTTTTCAGTCAATTCGATAGGTTCAAAAGAAAGCTTCAAATCTGGAATAGTAGCTTTGATTCTTTTTCTAAAGTCATCTTTTAATTCCTCTAAATCAGTTTCATATTCTTCATTTAACTGAACTTGTAAAACTGCTTCTTGAGGGCCACTCATGAATAAGTAAATCGGACTCGTCGAGAAAAGTCCAGGGTGTTGCCCTATGAATGATGATGTAATGGAAATATTTTCTTTACCAACCATTTTTTCAAGAATGGCAATCGATTGAATCAATTTCTGTTCCGTCCGTTCAATTCTTGTTCCTTCTTTAGCACGTAAGCGTACTTGAAATTGTCCACCATTAGTTTTTGGTAAAACATCTCTACCAATCGTACTTAGAAATAAAAAGGCTGCTCCTGAAATAATGACTAAGTAACCAACCACCACGAGTTTACGAAAAGGAATAATTCTTTCAAGGAATGATAGGAAAGAATTTCTGAATCGGTCGAATAAACTTAGTTTTTTAGTAGGATGCTCCACATAACCTTTCTTCTGTGTAATCTGGTTAAATTCTGATTCAACAGTAATATTAGAGGCAATAAAATCCTCGTTATCGGGCAAATTGGTTGTATGTTGATTTTCATGCTTATGCCCTTTCATAATCCAGTTGGCCATGATAGGCACAAAGGTTTGTGATAAAAGAAAGGAAACCAACATCGAAAACCCAATGGCTAGTGCCAAGGGTAAAAACAAAGCACCCGGAATACCCGTCATCGTGAAAGCAGGAGCAAACACCGCTAAAATACAGAAAAGAATCAATAGCTTCGGAAAGGCGATTTCTTTACAGGCATCCCATATCGCCAATGCCTTGGGCTTACCGAGGTCTAGATGTTGGTGAATATTCTCAATGGTCACTGTGGACTCATCGACCAAAATACCAATGGCCAATGAAAGACCACTCAACGTCATGATATTAATAGTTTGTCCACTTAGTTGCAAAAATAGTACCCCAGCAATAACTGACGTTGGAATTGTTAGAATTACAATCAAAGCACCACGGGCATCCCCTAAAAACAATAAAACCATTAAGCCTGTTAAGATGGCACCAATGGCACCTTCGGACATCAAGCTTTTTACAGCGTTGATAACATAAACAGATTGGTCGAACTCATAAGAGAGTTTTACATCTTCTGGCAAAAGACTTTGTAAGCGAGGGAGGTTCTTTTTAAGGTTTTGAACAACTTCCCAAGTAGAAGCAGTAGATGATTTGGTAATGGCCAGATATACAGAACGTTTGCCATTAATTAAAGCATAACTACCTGTAATGTCGGCACCGTCTTCTACTACAGCAACATCACGCATATAAAGGTTTTGTACACCCCCTTTGAATAAAGGAATGTTTTCAAAGTCTTTAATCGTTTTAATGGTTGTGTTGGCTGGCGTAATGTAATTATAATTACCAACCCGTACGTTTCCAGAAGGAGATGTTTGGTTGTTAAGACGAATGGCTTCAACAATTTGGTCGACCGTCATATTATGCGACCGCATCAGTTCTGGGTCAGCTTTGATGACTACCGTTCGCACGTTTCCTCCAAACGGAGCAGGAGAAATTAACCCCGGAATGGATGTAAAAGAGGAACGGATGTATGTATTGGCAAGGTCTGATAATTCATTATTCGACCGTATCGGGCTACTTAGTACTAATTGCCCTACGGGTAGTGTAGAAGCATCGAAACGCAAAATAAAAGGCGGTTGTGAACCTGGCGGGAAAATAGCTTGGGCTCGATTACTAAAGGCTGAAACCTCTGCTGCGGCCTGAGCCATATTAGTACCTTGGTAAAAAGTAAGTTTCATCAAGGTTAAGCCTTGTATGTTCTTAGTTTCGATACTTTTAACCCCTGAAACATATAATAAAAGGTTGACATACTGACGCCCGAAAAAAGACTCCATTTGGGTAGGCGTATAGCCACCAAATGGGTGAGAGATATAAATTACGGGCATATTCATATCTGGGAAAATATCAATTTTGATATTCCGAATGGCATTGATACCAAAGAATAACAAGCCCGCTACTAATACAAGTATTGTGATAGGTTTGCGTAAAGCTGTTTTAATTAAATTCATTATTATCTGGCTTGTTTGATGAGTAAATCGAAATCTCCGTTGCTGGCAGCTTTAAGGACTAAAGCTTGCCAAACATTGGCATAAGCTACACTAATATTAGTTTCGGCTCTGTTCAATACAAATAAAGCTTGCGTGAGGTCGATGATGTTTGATAATCCGTTTTTATACAATACGGCTTTTTGTTCATAAGCATTGCGGGCGGCCTCTAATTGAATCGGAGATTCTTTATAAGTAAGTAAAGCATTTTCGATGCGTTGGTCTGCTAAAATCATCTGACTTTCCAATTGATTTTCCGTCAAATCATATTCACTTTTTAAGCCTTCGCTAATAAATTGTTGTGCCTTGATTTGATGATTGATTTTAGTCGGTGACATAAAATTCCAGAACATACCAGCACCTACAATGAAATTGCTTCTGGATGGAGCAATTCCTGAAAAATAACTTTGATCAACGTGATGATTATCAGGAGAATAGTCATAGTCAAAACCAGAAGCTTTAGACTGAAAAGCACCAAATAAGCTGATGACCGGTAGTTTGTTTCTACTCAACAATTTTTGCGTATTATTTGCGATTACAATACGAGATTTAAGGAACAGCAACGTTGGGTTATTTTCAATGGCTAATGAAGAACCAAGTTGACTAGGAATTTTAGTGAAATATAGGCTATCTAATTGAAAATGTTTAGCCGACGTATTTAATAAAATAGCTAATTGATTACTTGCTTGTATTTCAAGGTTTTGTGCATCAATTTGGCTAAGTTTCGCATTAGAAACTTCCGCATTAGCAATGGAAGAATCTACACCTGCATTCAGCCCACTTAAAGTTCTAGCTTTAATTACTTCACGCAAGGCCACTACTCTTTTATGGTTTTGTTGGCTGATTTCTACAAATTTTTGTGCCGCCAATAGATTAAAATACGCTGCCGTAATTTTGATAGTATGCGCAAATTTTTCTTGCAAAACATCTAAGGAATCTCTTGATACTTGCGACTTGGCAATATCTACGGTCGCCTTTAAACGACCAAAGGTATAAACATCCCAATTGACGTTGGAGGCATACAAAGCTCCGAAAGCCGTATTCCAGTTTTGGCTTGCTGAGCTAGGCCCAGATGCTGCCATCCCTACACCTCTATAAGAATATAGTGAGCCGAACTGACCATTTGCTGTACCATAATTATTTTGAATCGCCACGTTTACATCAGGAAGAAACTGCTTTTGTGCATTTATTACCAAGGCTTGTGACGCTTTTAGATAACTGTTTTTGGCTTTAATGGAATTGTAATTTTCTAAGCCAAGCTGAATCGCATCTGTTAATTTCAAGAAATGGTCTTGTGCAAGTGAAAACCTGCAAGGCAACAGAAAGGCGAAAAATAATAAAATGCGTTGGTATTTTATTTGAATCATAATATTAAGTATTGCTATTGAATGGAAGTGCTCATGCTGATAGTCTATTTGGTTGACCAAATATATTCAAACATTTTGGTTTGCTTTATAGGCTATTGTATCATTTTGATATATTTATAAGCTGTTTGGAAATATATTACCCTTGAAAAAAACGGGAATAGAATGTTTCTTAGAAAAAATAAAAAAATATAAATAAATCAAGAATTGGTTAATTTTATGTCTTACTTTAAATAATATCTTTTCTCTTTTGAAAGTTCATCGTAATAGTCTTATTAACTGATTGATTAATTTACAGATAACGATTTCCTAACATTAGAAGGATAATTTTGAACTTTTAACAATCTTCATTGCTATCAACAATATGAAAAGACACATCCTCCTTTTTTTACTCTTTACAATCGCAACAAAGGTCTTGGCTCAACCCATGAGCTATTCTATGAAAAACACCCATGCACATAATGATTACCTGCATGATTTACCTTTTTATCAAGCATATGCCTTACATTTTGGGATGATTGAAGCCGATGTTTTCAAACAAGGAGAAGAATTGGTCGTGGCACATGAAAAAGAATCTATTCTTCTGAATCGTACTTTCAAAGCATTATACCTTGAACCATTATTGAAGCAAATCAATCAGAATAATGGTAAGGCCTATCAAGACGGACAACGCCTACAGATATTAATTGATATTAAAGAAGATGGAGCGGAAGCCTTGAAGCTTTTAGAAACACAATTAAAGCCTTATCGTAATTATTTTGATTTAAAGCATAATCCTAATGCGGTGCAGATTGTTATCAGTGGCGATATGCCATTAAGTACAGATTTTGATAAATATGATGATATTTTCTACTTCGATGGTCGCCCTAGACAAAGCTATTCGCCTAGGAGTTTTGAAAGAGTAGCTTTAATCAGTACTAGTATCACGGACTTTACACGCTGGAATGGTAAGGGTTTGATTACAGCACCGCAGTATCTAAAGATTAAGAATTTTGTTGATTCTGTTCATCATATTGGCAAACAAGTTCGGTTTTGGGCAGTACCTAATTCGCTTACGGCTTACAAAGCTTTAATGAAATTAGAGGTTGATTACATAGGCTCGGATAATTTATCAGAATTGGCGAACTATATTAAAAACTTAACCGCTTTTTCTGGCAAGCCAATTGCTCAACACATTCCATATTTGCCTACCTATCAATCAGATGGAATAAAGAAGCCTTCTAAGAATGTCATTTTCTTGATTGGAGACGGCATGGGGTTAGCCCAAATTTATAGTGGAATAGCTGCTAATGGAGGAAAATTAAACTGGACGAATTTTAAAAATATTGGTTTCTCTAAAACTAATTCGGCAGATAGCTTTTGTACGGATTCTGCGGCAGGAGCAACAGCTTTTTCAACAGGTGAGAAAACGAATAATCGTTACATTGGGATGAATACCCAACAGCAACCGTTAGAAAATATTTCAGAAATTTTAGACAAAAAGAAGATAAAAGTAGGGCTAGTAGTTTCTGAAGAAATAACAGGAGCAACGCCAGCGAGTTTCTATGCCCACGAACCAGAAAGAGATTGGTTCCAGCTAATTGCAGATGACTTGCCTAAAAGCCCAATTTCATTAACGATTGGGGCTGGTATAGAATCCTTTAGGGCGGAGACATTAGAGAAATTAAAGAAAAATGGGAAAGTATTTACGACCATTGAAGAACTGAAAAAGGCAAATACGAAAGAGAAAACCTTTGTGTTTGTTGATAAAAATGAAGTGCGCCCTAAGCACGAAGGAAGGGGTGAATATCTTTCTGAAGCTTTTGACGCCGCAGTGAAACAATTAGAACGTACTTCTCCAAATGGTTTTTTTCTGATGTTAGAAGGTTCAAAAATTGACTGGGGTGGACATGCCAATCAGTTAAATTATGTTGCCAACGAGATGCTGGATTTTGATAAAGTAATAGGTAAAGCCCTTGAATATGCTGATAAAAATGGAGAAACGACTATCGTGATTACGGCTGATCATGAAACAGGAGGTTTATCATTATTAGATGGCGATTTTAAAACGGGTAAAATAGAAGGGAATTTCAGTACCAGCGATCATTCGGGCATTATGGTTCCAATAGTTGCTTATGGCCCGAATGCACAACTTTTCAGTGGATTTTATGAAAATAATACTATTTTTGAGAAGTTGCTTAAATGTTTGAACTTGAAGCGGTAGGCTTTAGGCTGTAAGCATTAAGCGATTAAAAGAAAAGCTTAAAGCCTAATGCTTACAGCCTAAAGCCCAAAAAATGAACCCTCGTCAACTAACATATATTTTTGAAAACCTTAGTATTGCAAATCTTAATTATTTGACGATTTTAAAGCATAGTTCTTCGCTTATTTCAACGGATGAAAAAGGTTTTTTTGACCTTCAACCTGACAAGATTGAACTAAACATTGCAGAAATACCTGTTTATCTTACTCGGACAGACTTCATTACTGTTTCCGTCAGGCAAGAAGAGAATGCCATCAAGCTTTCGTGTGAATGTAATGCTCCCATCAAGAATCTCTGTGAACATCAAGTACAAGTATTACTCAATCTGACTGAACGCCAAAACCTTAGGGTGTTTTTTGATGATGCTTTGCGGTATAATAAAATGTTAGCTTTTGCTAAAGATTATGGCTTAGAACAAGAGAAAAACTTGGATGAATATTTCCAGTTAGAATACAACCCATTCAAACTTTCGATAAAGCCCAAATTGAAAGAACTGATAGCGGTTAATCAAGCGACTAACTCGTTGTTAAGCACGTCTTTGTTACCACAGCCTATTGCCAAAAAACTGTCCTTGTTTTCTTTGGAAGAAACAACCAAAAAGATAATTGTGTTGGGGAAACACCGCTATTATGACCATCTGGTGGTAGAGCTATATGAAGTTCAAACGACCAAAGATGGTAAGGTGAAAAACCCGCTCAAAATCGTTGACCCACTTGATTTTATTTGGAAAACTACTGATATAGAGGAAGTTAAATTTTATTCAAGCATTATCAAGTTTCAACAACCTAATCATGAAAAATCGTCTAAAACACTTTTTGAGGGATTAAAAGCCTTGGCTAAAAATCCGTTAAAGTTTGATGTCTTTTTTCATGATGCTAAACTCTCAGACAAAGTAAATGCTAATACTATTGTCCCGATTGAGTTAAAAATGCTAAAAATGGACGTGAAGATGCAAATAGATTACAAAGACATCTTTCATGAAGTTTCGGCTCAATTGTTTATTAATGAAAAGGCGTATGAGCTAAAAAACCTTACTGTCAAATTCGATTATTTTACCCAAGTTGCCAATACGTTGTATCTGATTGAAAACCCTGATTTTTTAAGAATCATTACTTTTTTCAAGCAGAATAACCATAAAATTTTAGTTCATCATACCAAGTTTGAAGAGTTTCAGCACAATATTCTGAACAAGCTTGAACATAAAATACAGGTAAATTATTCCTATATCAGACCCGCAACGCCTGCCCAAATTGAAGAAAATACCTTCGATACAAGTCAGCAAAAAATCATTTATCTGTCTGATTCAGAAGACTATATTTCAATTACGCCAGTAATAAAATATGGGAAAACAGAAGTGCCAATTCTTTCTAAAAAGCAGAGATATGTAAGCGATTTTAATGAAAATGTGTTTTTGTTAGAAAGAGACCAAGACGCAGAAGTCCAATTTACAGCCAATTTATTGAAACAACATCAGGCCTTTGAAGAACAACTAGACCACGAATATTTCTATTTACATAGAGGGCAGTTTTTGGATGAAGGTTGGTTCTTAGATGCTTTTGAAGAATGGCAAAACCAAGGTATTACCATTTTAGGCTTTAATGAGCTCAAAGAAAATAAGCGAAATTACAATAAAATAAGGGTATCGGTCAGTGTAACGAGTGGTATTCACTGGTTTGAAACCGAACTATCTGTGCGTTATGGAAAACAACAAGTTTCTTTAAAACAACTACAAAAATCGGTTAGAAATAGGACAAAATATGTACAATTGGGTGACGGCACTTTAGGTATTTTACCAACAGAATGGATACGACAATTCACAGAATATTTTCAAGAAGGTGTTATTGTTGAAGAAAAGATTCGGGTTCCGAAGAGTAATTTTTCTGAAATAGCAAGGATGTATAAAGAAGCGTTTTTGGCGGATGAAGTAAAACGTGAATTGACGATTTATGCTGAAAAACTAAAAACCTTTAAGCAAATTGAGCGTGTAGAGATTCCGAAAGAGCTTCATGCAACGTTAAGGGATTATCAAAAGGAAGGGCTAAACTGGTTAAACTTTCTGGATGAATTTGGCTTTGGAGGTTGCTTAGCAGATGATATGGGTTTAGGGAAAACGATTCAGATTATCGCTTTTATATTATCTCAGCGGAATAAAAATATTAAAAATACTAACCTGATTGTAGTCCCTACGTCTTTGATATTCAATTGGGAGGCAGAAGTAGCAAAATTTGCGCCTTCTATTAAAATACTAAGTGTTTATGGGAGTAACAGGGTAAAGAATACGAAGAGTTTTGATCATTACGAAATCATTCTGACATCTTACGGAACACTATTATCAGATATTGGTTTCTTGAAAAAGTATCATTTCAATTATGTTTTTCTGGATGAATCTCAAGCCATAAAGAACCCAACCTCACAGCGTTATCAGGCGGCTTGTCTATTGTCTTCTCGTAATAAAATCGTTCTGACAGGTACGCCGATAGAAAACAATACTTTTGATTTATTCGGTCAGCTTTCATTTGCTTGTCCAGGGCTATTAGGGAGTCGTCAGCATTTTAAAGACCATTATTCTATGCCGATTGATAAGTTCAAAGACCAGAAAAGAGCAAGGCAATTACAGCAGAAAATTACCCCGTTTATTTTACGAAGGACTAAGAAACAAGTTGCCCAAGAATTGCCAGAGAAAACAGAAGTAGTTGTGTATTGCGAAATGGGTGTACAGCAAAGAAAAGTATATGATGCTTATGAAAAGGAATTCAGAGAATTTTTGAATAACCAGATAGAAGGAGATATTCCCAAAGAAAGTATGCATATTTTAACAGGTTTGACGAAACTCCGTCAAATTTGCGATTCGCCAGCCTTATTAAGTGAAGATGAATTTTATGGGAATGAATCTGCTAAAATAGAAGCCCTGTTAGAAGAAATAGAGAACAAATCTCCCGAACATAAAATATTAGTATTCTCGCAATTTGTAAGCATGCTTGAATTAATTAGAAAGGAATTAATAAAACGAGGTATCTCTTTTGAATACTTAACGGGTGAGACTAAAAATCGTGCTGATAAAGTAAATGAATTTCAGGAGAACGAAGGGGTAAGAGTATTCCTGATTAGCTTAAAAGCAGGGGGAACAGGGTTGAATTTAACAGAAGCCGATTATGTGTACTTAGTTGACCCATGGTGGAACCCAGCCGTTGAAAATCAGGCAATAGACCGTTGTTATAGAATTGGACAAAAGAAAAATGTAGTGGCTGTCAGGCTAATTTGTCCGAATACTATCGAAGAAAAAATCATGCTGTTGCAAGCCTCTAAAAATGATTTAGTCAACGATTTAATCAAGACGGATACATCCATGTTGAAGTCTTTGACGAAAGATGATTTGTTAAACTTGGTAGGAGGAAAATAAAAAGAGTGGAATAGTATTCCGCCTATTTCTCACATTTAAATTGATAAAAATGAAAGAATTAGGTATTAATCTTGATGAAATAGTAATCAAGCCGATTACTAATCAAGCAGATTTTGAGAGGGCATCTACCTTAATTGATGCTTTAGTCGATGCTGACCTTATTGAAGATGAAGCGACAAGAAATAAAGCCTTAGATATTTTAGATGCAATATCTGTTTTAGCATTAGATTATGAGAAAAAACATTTCCCAATTGAGAAGCTTGATCCAATTGAATCAATCAAACAAAGGATAGAAATGCTTAATCTTTCTCAAAAATAAATTGCAAAGTATTTTGGAGGACAAAATCGAGTTTCTGAGGTACTTAATAAAAAGAGACCTCTTGCTTTAAAAATGGTAAAAAATCTTTATCATGGTTTGGGTATTCCAGCAGAAGTTCTTTTAGCATAAAAAAAACAATAAGGCGAGATAAAATCTCGCCCTACAGTTTTAACAAACACCCTCTTTTACTTTTTCTCTTAAAAGCTCAGTAGCTTTAATCATATTCTTTAAGGCTAATTCTGTTTCTGCCCAACGGCGAGTCTTCAAGCCACAATCTGGATTTACCCATAAATTTCTGGTAGGAATATTTACCAAAGCTTTTTCTAATAAACTAAGCATTTCCTCTGTTTCTGGTACTCTTGGTGAGTGAATATCATACACCCCTGGCCCGATTTCATTAGGATATTTAAAGTCAACAAAAGCATCCAATAGCTCCATTTGTGACCGAGAAGTTTCAATTGTAATCACATCGGCATCCATATCGGCTATGTGTTTGATAATGTCATTAAACTCAGAATAACACATGTGTGTATGAATCTGTGTTTCGTCTTTTACACCCGAGGCACTCAAACGAAATGCTTCTACCGCCCATTGAAGGTAGTATTCCCAATCGGCACGACGCAAGGGCAATCCTTCACGAATAGCGGGCTCATCAATTTGGATAACTTTAATACCTGCTTTTTCTAAATCTAATACTTCATCACGAATCGCCATGGCTATTTGGAAGGCTGTGGTTTTTCGTGCTTGATCATCTCTTACAAACGACCATTGCAAAATCGTAATTGGTCCAGTAAGCATGCCCTTCATTAACTTGTCTGTTTTAGATTGTGCGAATTCTGACCAACGGACTGTCATAGCAACTGGGCGTTCTACATCACCATAAATAATAGGCGGTTTTACACAGCGGCTACCATAACTTTGTACCCATCCATTTTGCGAAAAAACATATCCCGATAATTGTTCACCAAAATACTCTACCATGTCATTGCGTTCAAACTCACCATGAACCAACACATCTAAACCAATTTCTTCTTGCCAACGGATAGACTTTTCAATTGCTACCGCAATTTGTGCATCATATTCTTCTTGAGAAATAACACCTTTTTTAAGATTAGCTCTCAATACACGTACATCATCTGTTTGCGGAAATGAACCAATTGTTGTGGTTGGGAAAAGTGGCAATTTTAACGTTTCTAACTGCAAAGCCTGACGAACCGCAAAAGGACTTGGTCTATGAGCGTCTTGCTCCGTTAAAGCTGCAACTCTGGCTTTTACCTGTGGTTTATGAATCAAGGCTGAATCTTTTCTGCTTTGTATAGCTTTTTGGTTTTCAGCGAAATGTTGCGCAAACAAAGGTGCAGACGCTGGCTCTGAAAGCTTTCTTAATACATTCACTTCGGTCAATTTTTGTTTAGCAAATGCCATCCAATTTTTGATTTCTGGCGTAAGTACTTCTTCGTTTTGCTCTAAATCCAAATCGCAAGGGCTGTGTAATAATGAGCAAGAAGGCGCAATCATTACCCTCTCTTGTCCTAAGGTATCAATTGCTTTTTGAATCAATGTCAATGATTTAGCATAATCATTCTTCCAAATATTACGTCCATCTACGACACCAAGCGAAAGGATTTTTTCCGTTTTGGCAAAATCTGTTTGTTCAAAAATATCACTTAATTGTGAAGGGCAACGTACTAAGTCAAGATGTAGCGCATCAATATCTAAAGTAGTAGCTACATAAATATTTTCACCAGTACATTCAAAATACGTTGCAACCAATATTTTTAAATTCGGAACAGCCTTTTTGATTTTTTGATAGGCTTGTTGGAATGCTATTTGTTCATTTTCTGTCAAATCTAGCGTCAGGCAAGGCTCATCTAGTTGTATCCAATTTGCTCCACGTATTGACAATTCTTGTAAAATATCAATATAAACAGGCAATAGTTTTTCCAATAAATCTATTCTATCAAAGCCAGCTTCTTTTTCTTTGCCTAATAGCAGGAAAGAAACAGGCCCAATCAACACAGGTTTTGTAACAAATCCCATTTGCTTGGCATCTTCAAAATCGATGATGATTTTATCAGAATATCTTTTAAAGTGTTGATTTTTAGTAAATTCCGGAACGATATAATGATAGTTTGTATCAAACCATTTGGTCATTTCCATGGCTTTAATATCGAGACCGTCACGTTGTACGCCCCTTGCCATCGCAAAATAAATATCTAATTCTCGGTTAGTTTGTCCATCAACCAAAGCATGGTAACGCTCAGGAATAGCTCCGACCAATAACGCAGTATCCAGAATGTGGTCGTATAAAGAGAAATCATTAGAAGGAATTAATGCTATTCCTGCCTCTTGTTGAAGTTGCCAGTTTTGTCTTTTGATTTGGCGACCAATGCGAAGCAATTCATCTTTGGTAGATTTTCCTGCCCAAAATTGCTCGCAAGCACGTTTTAATTCTCTTTTGCTACCAATACGAGGGTAACCTAAATTGTGTGTAAACATAGTAATTGTTGTTTTAAGGTTCGTGCCTTATCAAGTGTTGATAAAGCATTTTGGCGTATTCTAAAACACACCGAATGGAACTGAAAACACCACACCGTCATGCATAAAGCATAAGCACACGCTGATTCATTGCTGAAACAGAGTAATATTCGACAAGTATTTTATAAAAATCAATGCGTGAACTAAGCCCTATTTCGTGAGGGAATAGTCATTGAGAAGGTAGGCAAGTCTCCTGACTTGTAACATTTTCTTCCCCCTTCTCATTCTTTGAAAAGAACAATGGGCTAAGCGGAAGAAAAATTGTTTCTGCTCGAAACCGTTACTTACAGTAGCACGTCTGCTCGTGACTTTCACACGATTCCTTTTTAATTTATGGTGAAAGGTTTATTCTTTCACTTAAAACCAACCTCCTGATTGACGGGTGTTTACTGAGTTACTAAGCAAAGGTATTAATGATAAATATATAATAGATATATTATCCTTATGTATTTCAATATTTAGATATTTTGATAAATATATGCATACTTAATAGATAAAATATATAATAAAATTGTAAAATTTAAACAAAATATCTTTTTAGTTTTTATTTATTGATTATGAATCTACCACTCCATTAAAATATCTATCATCGAGGATAGATATTAAGACAATATTACGTAAAAATCATATTTTGATAACAATGCCTTTACTTTCCAGAAATCTTACGTGAATAACTTGCGCCCTCAATTAAAAAGCAAATCCTTACTTTTTCCTTTTTAATTACAATTCAATTATATTGTGATTAAATATGAAAATTCCATTTACAACAGAACTAAAATGAACACAAAACCTTTTTTTAAGACCCAATCGACGTTGATTCTTGGCGTCTTAGTTGGGGCGACAGTTGGCATTTCTGCTAGTCCAACTTTTGCCAACAATGCTTCCCTTTTCACAATCAATAAATCGTATGCTAATGAAAAAACACTACTAAACAAAGCTCTCAAAGAGATTACAGTAAAAGGTAGAGTAATTGATGCTAAAACCAAAGAGCCTTTGGCAGGATGTAATATTCTGGTAAAAGATAGCAAACGTGGGGTGAATGCAGATGCCAATGGTAACTTCAGTATCACCGCTGACGAAAAAGCTACGTTAGTATTCACATTTGTTGGTTATGAAAAACAAGAAGTAGCTATTGCTGGGAAAAGTACAATTGAGGTAGCGTTAGTATCGAGTGCATCAGACTTAGCACAGGTAGTCGTAATTGGTTACGGAAGTTCAACGAAAAAAGATATTACAGGGTCGGTGAAGTCACTGAAAAGTGCAGAATTCAACCAAGGGATTATTAACTCACCTGAACAACTGTTACAAGGTAAAGTGTCGGGCGTAAATGTTACCTCTGCCAGCGGTGAACCCGGAGGAGTACAAAATATCAGTGTTCGTGGACCAGGTGGTGTAAGAACAGGAAGTACACCACTTTTTGTGGTAGATGGTTTGGCTTTGGATAACTCAAGTAGTGGTGGAGCAACAAACCCTCTTAACTTTTTGAACCCTCAGGATATTGAATCAATAGATGTTTTAAAAGATGCTTCGGCAACAGCTATTTATGGTTCAAGAGGTGCAAATGGGGTAATCTTGATTAGTACTAAAAAAGGGAAAGCAGGTTTTTCTTCTTTCAATTATTCTACTAGTTATGGCTTTTCTACGATGGCGAGGGCTTTACCTGTTTTCTCGGCAGATGAATACCGTAAACAAGTACCTGCTGTAGGTGGTGTGTTAGAAGATTTGAAAGCATCAACCGATTGGCAAAAAGAAATTTCAAGAACGGCACTTACTAAAAACCATAATATCTCATTAGGTGGTGGTGCTGATAAGCTTACTTATTATGCTTCATTTGGGCTTCAGAATCAAGAAGGTATTTTGAAAAACAATCAACTAGATCGTTATACGGGCCGTATTAATGTAACACAAAAATTATTAGACGACCGTATCAGCATTGATGTAAACTTAAACGCTACTAATACTAATAACGAACGTCCTCCAATTTCAGGGATTATTGGTACAGCTATTTCTACCAATCCTACTTATCCTGCTTACGACGATAAAGGTCAACCTTATTCTTATGTGAATGGCGTAAACCCATTAACTACTTTGAAGTTAGAGAAAGACGTTACTTCTATTACACGTATCATCGGAAATATCTCTCCTTCTATCAAAATCATTGATGGCTTAGTATATAAATTGAACTTTGGGATTGATAATTCAAGCTCATCTCGTGATTTACAATCATTGGCAAGTGCAGTGCCTTTGCAAGATGGTCGTTTAGAGACAATCAATATTACTAATACTAACCGTTTGATTGAAAACTATTTGACTTATACTAAGTCAATTAAAGACCATAGCTTCTCGGCTTTAGTAGGACATTCGTATCAGAAATTCGTATTCCGTGGACGTTCTTATAGTATTAACAAATTTCCAATTTCAGACATCGAGCCTATCTATAATCCAGGATTAGGACAAGACCTTACTTTGGCAAACAACAAGCCAACAGGTTATGCCACTAACGATGAATTACAGTCGTTTTTCTCAAGAGTAAACTATCAGTTTAAAGACAAATATTTATTAACAGCTACTTTAAGGGTAGATGGTTCTTCAAAATTTGGAGCAAACAATAAATATGGTGTTTTCCCTTCTTTCTCGGCAGGTTGGAGAATCTCTGAAGAAGAATTCTTAAAAGGTTCTGCTTTAAGTAATTTAAAAGTAAGAGCAGGTTGGGGACGTACTGGTAACCAAGAAATTCCTTCAAAAATTACTCAGGCTAGATTTACTTCAGTGGTTTCTGCGGGTACTTCTTATCCATTAACTGAAACAGGAGCATATCCTGCTGGAACGTCTTATACGAGATTAGCCAACCCAAATATTCAATGGGAACAATCTACACAAACAGATATCGGTATTGATTTTGGATTCTTAAACGGTGCTTTGACAGGTACAATTGATGCTTTCAATAAAGTATCTGGAGATATTTTGTTAGAAGTAATTCCAGCTGACCCAGTTCAACCAGCAGGTACATTCTGGACGAATGTAAACAACATGACAATTACCAACAAAGGGTTAGAATTAGAATTGAACTACCGTCGTGCATCAGCAAGTGGTTTTACGTATGAAGTAGGTGGAAACATTACTTTTATTGATAATGTTGTTAAAAACTCACCTTACTCAGTTATCCCTTCTGGTTCTGCTTCTGGTTCTGGTTTGACTTCGGCTACTATTAATGGTTATGTGAGTGGCCAACCAATAGGTACGTTCTTCTTGAAAGAATTTACAGGATTTGATGATAAAGGAATCAGTACTTTCCGTGACGTAGATGGAGATGGAATCGTAACTGACAAAGACCGTATTGCAGCAGGAAGTGCATTACCAACCAAACAGTTTAACTTCTTTGGTCGTGCGAACTACAAAGGTTTTGACTTGTCGATTAACTTCAATGGTGTTGCTGGTAATAAAGTGTATGACAATACAGCTAATGCCAATTTCTATAAGTTAAGACTATCAAAAGGAATTAACACTACAGCCGAAGCCATTGCTTCAAGTAATGAATCAGTTAACAACTCAGCTCCAGTTTCTACAAGATACTTGAAAGACGGTGCTTTCCTTCGTTTGAATAACTTGACTTTAGGTTATAATGTAAATACTAAAGCATTGGGTATTAACAAATGGGTATCTACATTGAGACTTTCAGTAACAGGTCAGAACCTAGCAGTATTTACAAAATACGATGGCTATGACCCTGAAGTAAATACAGACAGAACTGTTAATGGTATTACTTCTTACGGAATCGACTATTTAAGTTATCCAAAAGCTAGATCAGTTATTTTTGGCTTAAATATTTCATTTTAATTGACAGACCTGTTATCTGTTCAATCTTTGGTTTATGTGATGATTGAGAATAATTCATTTTCAAATCTTCAAATCACCAAATTTTTAAATTACAAATCGTCGAAATCATGAAAAAGAAAATATATGTACTATTGGCCCTAATGGGCGTTTTATTCATTGAAAGTTGTACCAATCTAGAAGAAGTAGTATTGGATGAATCTTTCACTTCAAATCTTTCGGATAAACAAGCTGCTGATGGAATTATTGCTCCTGTGTACGCAAGGCTTCCAGATATTTTCCTACATACCAACTACTTCGCAATCCAAGAAATCTCTACAGACGAGGCCATTTTGCCATATCGTGGGGGTACAGACTGGGGTGATAATGGTATCTATTTAGCACTACATGCTCATACCCAAACAAGTACTGACCCTAACTTAAGATCCACTTGGAACTTTATATTACAGGGAATGTCGCGTGCTATTACGGCTATTAATACATTGCCAACTTCAAAAGACCCAATCGCTAAAACCTATTTGGCTGAAGCAAGAGGTATGAGAGCTTATTATTCAATGTTGACGCTTGATTTATTTGGCTTAGTATTCGTAAAAGATGACATTGGCGAAAACTCTACTATTTTGAGAGGTGACAAAGCTGTTGAATACATCAAAAGTGAATTATTAGCTGTAGAGCCAAACCTAGAAACATCTGTAGGACCGGGACGATTAACGAAGGGTGCTGTTTGGGGGTTATTAGCAAGACTATACCTAAATGCTGCGGTTTATCGTGATCCTTATGCTGCAACGATTACGTTCAAAAATGAAGATTTGGATAAAGTAATAGAATATTCTGATAAAATTATTTCTTCGGGTCAATATCAATTATCAAACGATTATTTCTCAATCTTCAACTCAGATAATCATACCAACAAAGAATTGATTTTTGCAGTTGATCAGCGTGCAGAGTTAAATGGACATAACCGTTTGGCATATTTCTCTCTTTCTGGAGACCAATTCCCATTACCAGCATATCCGAATGCTAACGGAACGGATGGACCGGCGATTACTTCTGACTATTACCGTACGTGGGTGAATGCTTATGCACCACAAGACCCAACTGCTGACCCTAGATTTTACAAACAAAATTTGTCTATCTATTCAAACCCTGCGGATTCTTGCGTAGCGGCTGAAAACTTCAATATCAACCGTGGTATTTTAAGAGGACAACAATATGGCTTGATTCGTAAAAATGGTGTTTTCTTGAAATGTGCTGATGGAAAAATGAAAGTGGGTAAATTGGCTTATGATACTAGAAATAAGCCAACATTAGCGGTAAATTTTACAGAACAAATTGATTTTACAGTAGCAGGAAGTAATTATAATACTGGTTACAGAGTAGAAAAATATGAATTCAGTAAGAAATCTGTAAGTGGTAGAAACTTTGGTGAAGCTGATATTAGCATTGTTCGTTTGGCCGATGTTTATTTGATGAGAGCAGAAGCAAAGTTGCGTAAAAGTAATGATGTGGCTAGTGCATTATCAGATGTAAATATGATTAGAGCTGCCAGAACGTCGTCTAAGCCAGCTCCAGCACTTAGTGCAATGTCATTGGATATCTTATATCGTGAAAGAGGATTTGAACTTTATTGGGAAATGCATCGCCGTACAGATATGATTCGTTTTGGTAAATTCGAAGATAAATGGACAGAGAAAACAAATACTGATAGAAACAAAAGAATCTTCCCAATTCCGCAAACTGCGATTGATGGAGCTTCAAATATTCCAGGATATTTAACTCAGAACCCGAGTTATTAATCAAATAAAAAAGGTTGAGATGAAAGTCTCAACCTTTTTTATGTTAACTGTTTTTCGCCATTTTCGCCCTCACCTTACTGAGAAATTCAGCAGAAATACCGAGGTACGAAGCGATATAATGTTGTGCTACACGCTGAGGAATCTTTGGATACTTTTTCAGGAAATCAGCATATCGTTCATAAGCGGTCTGGGCAATAGAATTGATTAACCTACTTTGTGTTGCCGACAAGTTTTTCTGTACCAATAATCTAAATTGTCTTTCAAATCGAGGGGCTTTCGTTAATAAATCCTCTTTTTTATCAGGCGTCAACACAAAAATCTCACAGTCTTCTAAGGCTTCTATAAACAGGTCAGAAGGTTTTTGTTCATGAAAACTAGCAATATCACTTACCCACCAATCTTCAATGGCAAATTGTAAGATTACTTCAAAGCCATTTTTATCGATATAATATTTTCGCATACAACCTTTTATGATAAAGGCTTCGAAATTACAAATCTCACCTTCTTGTAATAAAAAGGTCTTCTTTTTAATCTTTTTGTATTGAAGATGTTCATTGAAAATGCGTAATTCTTCTTCCGAAAACGCTACATTTTTACAAACACTTTTATTAATTTGTTCGAAATAAGTACTTTGAGGAGCTTGTGAATTCATGTTGTACTACAACCTTTAAGTTGCTTGAAAGATTTAGATTCTCCTCAAAAATACTACTATTTTCTAATTATCTTATCCAAATCGCTGTACATCAAAAGCTTTCATATCAATGCTTGTAGGCTGTTCATTCACTAATTCGGCTACTAATTTGCCCGTTGCTGGCCCTAGACTTAAACCCATCATCGAATGACCTGTGGCAATTACTACATTTTTATGTTTCTTCGTTTTACCAATATAAGGTAGCCCATCTGCTGAACAAGGACGATATCCATACCATATTTTATCATTGCTAGGCATCGGAATATCAAAATCAGGAAAGAAATCTTTCGCCGATTTTAAGATGCCTTCAACGCGATGATACTGTGGTGGTGTTTTGGTAGAAACTACTTCCATCGTACCTCCAAAACGAATTTTATTCCCATCCATCGGCGTTACGGCAACTCGTCCTTCTGCTAAGATAATAGGATGATTTATTTTATAGGGAGAGTCCTCTAACGTAATGGAATAGCCACGTCCCGGTACTAACGGCAAACTTACCTCTACCATTTCTGCCAATTCTCTGCTCCATGAACCCGTAGCAATCACAAAACTGTCGGCTTCATAAGCTTGTTGTTGGGTGATTACTTTCGTGATGTTCCCATTGTTTTTTTCAAAGCGTATCACCTCTTCATTCGCTTTCAATACTACGCCTTTGCTTGTTAAATCTTGTAGTAACACACGCATCAACTTGTCTGGGTACAAGTGGGCATCGCATTTAAAAAATAACGCACCAAGACCGTTAATTTTAGCTTGTGGTTCAAGGCTTTGTAATTCGTCATAATTCAATAAAGTAACGTCTAAGCCTAATTCCTGTGCTTTCTCAACGGTATGATGTGCATGGGCTTGTACGTCTTCTGTCTGGAACACTTCTAGCATTCCTTTGTGTTCATAAGCAAAATCAAAGTGAGGTAAACAAGCCCATTCGGCAAATTCATGTTGACTCAATAAGGAAATATCTCTCAAGGGAATGGCCGAAGCGGCTACATTTTTTTCAGTAGCACTTTTCATGAATTTCCAACCCCAATCTATCAAAGCAGGATTCAAAGATGGTTTTACATAAAACGGGCTTTTAGGATTCAGCATCCATTTTAAGCCTTGCCAAATAATGCCAGGGGCTGCCAAGGGAATAAAATGACTTGGGCAAACGTAGCCTGCATTGCCATACGAACAATTATCTGAAAAATCACCTTTGTCGATAACCGTTACTTGATTTCCAGCCTTTTGTAAATAATATGCCGTACTTAAACCAATAATTCCACCTCCGATTACTACTACACTTTTCATATCTTAAATGATTAATTGCTTACTTGAATTTGTAAAATCGCCAATTTGTTTTAAAATCTTTGCCCAAAGATTGTTTTGTGAGAATAGCCCTAATCATTTCTACGGGCAACGAGTTTTCTTGCATAATACTATCATGAAATTGCTTGTAAGACATTTTGCCTGTGTCAACCAATTCGCTTTTCAAGGCCTTAAATTGTACCCCCCCAATCATGTAGGCAATTTGATACAGCGGGTCATACCCACCTACAAATGAACGCCTTACTTCGCCTTCTGCATTGGCTTTTTCATGTCCAACTCGGTCGATTAAAAAATCTATACATTGCTGTGGCGTCCAATTACCCGTATGATAATTAAGCGAGAAAATAATTCTTGCACAACGGTGCATCCGCCAGAATAACATGCCTATTTTATCTTCTGGTGTCTTTGGGAAATTCATGTCATATAATAGCAATTCCCAATACAATGCCCAGCCTTCCATCCAAAAAGGAGTGTCAAACTGACGATACGTTTTATATCTATTCAGCATAAAATACTGTAACGAATGCCCAGCTATCAATTCATGATGTACGGTTGCTCTTGAAAAATGAGGATTATTGCCACGCATACTCATTAACTTCTGGTCTTCAGTCATGGTATTGGTTGGATAGGAGATAATGAACTCTTCACCGCCTAAAAAGAATGGATTAACTAATTGTCTTTCTGGTGACATCATATTCATTCGCCATGCTTCTTCTGCCAGTGCTGGAATACTTATTAATTGATTTTTCTTTAGGAAGTCAACCGATTCATTGTATAACCTCATCATTTCTTGTGGCTGTTGAGAAGGCTGGACATATTTAGTTTTTACGTATTCCAAGGCAGCTTTCCAATTGTCGCCAAAACCAAGTTCTTTACTTGCCTTGAGCATTTCAGCATCACACCAAGCAAATTCTTTATTGGCAATATCAACTAATTCTTCAGGAGAATAAGGTATCATTTCAAGCTGTAATCGACGGACGATTTCTTCTTTACCAATCGGATTGCCTACAATACCACTAGCATCTATTTTTTGTGTTGAGAGGTTTTTCCCTTTCTTTTGAAAATTAATAGCATATACTTTTAACAGCGAATCCAACTGAGCATAAGGTTGGGGCATCCACCAAGTAAACAAAGGGTCGTAGCCATTGTAAAAGCCATAAACAGACTTAATCGCTTTCTGTAAACTTATAGTAATGCCTGCACCTCGCTTTCCCAAGCTGTTGGTTAAAGAGCTGTCTTTGGTCAATTTAGTATTCAGTAAAACGAGTTGCTTGGCTATTTCATTAAACTGAAAAGCTAATTTAGGAGCATCTAAAGGCGTTCCTCTTCTTCTTATTTTTTCTACTGCATATAGGCTATCAGCAAAAGGAAACCATTTCTTCAAGGCGTCATACTCTTTCTCTTCAAGCGTAAATTGATAATATTCTTCATCCAGGTTCCTTTTGAATAAGATGTAATCTACTTTAGTACCAGTATTTAGTTGATTAAAATTGAGTTTTGATAATTGACTTTGATAGTCGGAAATAAGCTTTTTTAGGCGTTCTCTTCGTTCAGGAGAGTTTTCTACAAAGTAAAATCTGGAAAGTATGCCTTTGTCGGCATAATATTGAGTCATCACATTATTGACTTCACTACTTTGTTGATACAAATCTGTTGTGGAGATTTGAGAAAAAGTGATTGATTGATAGGTCATTAGGAAGAAACCTATCAAAAAAAGTCTGCGTTGTAATGGTCGATATCTTTTCATTTGTTGCTCAAATTATGGGTTCCACTTGTGACAAGTAAAAGTATAATTTTATAATGATTTGAAGTACATACATTTTATCAATAGATACCTTAATATTAACTTAATGAAAAGAAAAAGCCCTGCGTCATTACGACACAAGGCTGAATTACAAATTGAAAGCAAAGAGGGTTCTAAACTTTTATTTTAGCCAACTTAGATAGCCCTTTAGCGGCTCTCCATTGGTCGTTTCCACCGAGAACATTCTGAATCGTATATTTCTTAACATCAGATTTTACTAATTGTTTAGACCACTCTACCCTTGCTTGTGAAATACCACCAGCTTCTCTAGAGTCATATTCTGCATAAAAAGCTGTTTTCTCGGCATTGGTTTTATGCCAATTGTGCCATCCTTCAGGCTTAATAATGTTTGACATTTCGCAACATAAAAAAACCGTTTTGGCATAATCTCGCCAAGGTCTTCCTAAATAATAAGTGGCTGCTGGTGCACTCCCTGTCAAAGTACAACGATTGAAGACAAAGCCATAAGATTGATCTTGAGGTGTTGATGCTGCTGTAAAAAAGCCCGCATCTAATTTGCCATTTAGTTGGCAATGGTCAAAAAATGCAATGGCCCAACCAAAAATAAAATCAACAGTGCCTTCAATATAGCAGTTTTTATAGTATTGTCTGGTTCCAGCACGTTTGGGATATAAGGTATCTTGAAAGCCTAGAAAGCGACAATTGATAAAACGAGCTTTATCACCGTCCACTAACATTGCTACCGCTTGCCCAACTGGCCCTGCGGTATTAGCGAAGGTGATATTTACGGCAGTAAAATTATCTGCCACAATTCTAGTAGATGCTGATGTGGTAGTCGTAATTTTTATACCATCTGCCCCTACTTTACCAGAAAAATCATCAAAAGATAAAATAGTTTGTGACGCACTTTCGCCCACAAGCGTTACCATGTTTTTGGTAGAATCTAGTACTATTTTCTCTTTGTAAGTACCATTTTTAACGAAAATAACCACAGGGTTATTATTATGAAGGGGAACTGCATCAAAGGCCTCTTGGATACTTTTATAGTCACCAGTGCCATCTTTTGCCACCGTTAATTGCTTGGTAGGTGAAGCCAATAGTTCCATGCTCAGCATACAGCATAAGCAAAGGAAAACGTATTTTAAATGTAACATAACTAAATTTTAAAGAAACAGTTCTTCATACAATAAACAAACTCTCAGGAAGCCTTATATCTCTTATTTACTTTTAAAGTATATCGTTGTTGGTTAAGTATTTTGTTTTGCAAAATTATAGAATTTTATCAATAAAAAATATAATATTAAAAATATTTAAAAGTAAAATATTACTTCTTTTGAAGTAGATAAAATGCTTAAAATAGTAGATAACAGCATTTTAAAGGTTTGTCAGAGTATAATGTGGGTTTAAAACAAAAAAAGACTCCTAATTAATTAGAAGTCTTCTTTTACTGAATATGAATGTTTTTTGTTAAATTGTAATCGCTTATATACTAAACAGTTATGGCCGAATCAATTTATTTTACCAATGTTTGCCTTTTAACTACTTACGACGCCAAAAGTAAGAGAATCAGGGTTCGTCCTACAGAGGGGCAGAAGGTGCCTGTTTTGTGGGTTAGCTGTTCTAGAAAACAACGAAATCAAATGCAAGTTGGTACAGTTTTCAGAACAGATGTTAAATTGATAATTTCTGGGAAAAGAAAACCATACTTAGCTGCCACTAAAAAGATTTTAGGACAGCTAAGCTTGTTTTAACCCGCCTTTACAATTTTCTTAACCATTTGTTCTTTCCCTTGAATTACTTCTATCACGTAGTTTCCAGCAGGTAAGTTTCTGATGTCTAATTTTTCAGAAAATTTGCTTCCAGATTTTTCGAATATATTTTGTAACATCACTCTGCCGAATGTCAAGTCACTAATTTTTACTTCAAGGTTTTCAGTACTTTCATTATCTAGCGTCAATAATACATAATCAGTAGTTGGATTTGGATATGTATTTAATGAACCCAATAGTGGTGTTTCTGGACCTGATTTTTCACTAACTGCAATACGGCTATTCATTTCTGTTGTTGGAATTACATTGCTTGTTGGTTTAACATTACCAGCTTGATTTGTAGAGGCTGTCTCTGTCGGAATCAAGAAGATAGGCGTTTCAGTAACATTTAATGTAAATTTTCCGCCGTTTGCAGCCAAAGATGAAACACTCATTGAATCTGCACCCACTTTTAAGTTATATAAATTTGCTTTTGAAACATTACCAAGATTCAACGTATAATCAGCAGTACGTCCTTTTTCGTCAGCGATAAACAAAACATAAGCAGATTTACCATTGTACTCATAACGATCTACCATTGGCTCTTGAGAGATAGTTTCTTTGTACACATAGTTCCCCATTAATTTGTTTGTTTGATAGAGGTAATCTGCAATTGGTCTGCGTTTTTGATTAGGGCCAATTAAGCCAGATGAACCAAACTGAATAGGGTTTTCAAAGTTGTCGTCATATATTTCATAAAAGAAAGATTTTTCAACACCTAAACGGTTATACATCAAAGATGATCTTAAACCCCAGTCTGCCTGAGTAACATATTCGCTTTTATCGCCAATTGGAATAGCTTTTAATGGGCTCCCTTGGTTAAGGTCAAAGCCTAATTCTGTAATCCAAACAGGCATATCATTCGCATAATCATGAGCCATTTGAACAAATTCTTTCGCTGTTTTTGCTGCTTCTGATACTTCTGGAGCAGCACCACGAGAAGATGTACCATCTTGTTTAGAACCTGAATTATCAGAATATTGGTGGTAATTAATGATGTCCCAGCATAAATTAACAGTTCCATCAGCATTATAACCTCTGAACTCTTTACACCAGTCAATCATACCTCTTACATAGTCAGTTTTTGCGAATGCTAAACCAGCCATTACCACTTTCATATTAGGGTCAGCATTTTTTACACCAACGCCAGGGCCCATTGTGTTTTTGTGTCCATCATAAAAAGCAGATAAATTAGCAGCATGCTCACGAGCAGTTTGGTAAGCACCTCTGCCTTTCCACCATTTGTCGCGCTCATTACCACATTCCATGTATTTTACTACACCTAGGCCTACTTTTACCGTATTGATGTTATCAAAAGTCCATCTTGGTTTGTCATAAACACTTAAAAGAGACAGGTCAACATTTTTATTGCTTCCATAACGGGCAGCATATTGAAACGCTACTCTAGCTTGTTCAATATATGAAGCAGGGTCTGTAATAGACTTTCCGTATTTTACAGGAATAACGTTATAATCTTGGATACTTTCAGGATATGTTTTAACCAACCAAGTTGAAGCAACTTGAATACAAGCTAATACTTCAATACCTTCAGTTTTACAACGCTCATAAATTGCATCATAATTCCAACCACCGCTATATGTTGGGTTGAATGTATATTTGTTTTCACTGAACTCAATTTTATCCCAATCTATGTAGTGACGGAAACCTGAGAATGATTTGATAGCTTTAACCTTTGTTTCGTCAACATAATCTGGGTGATATGGGTCAAAAAAGTCCCATTCAAAACCATTTACGCCAAAACCATCTTTCATTTTAATAGCTTTCAAAGGTGCTGCTGTAACAGCTTTTTTACTTGCTATGTGTGTACCATACAACTCCATTTCTGTAGGTAAGTTTCCGTAAGTGTTGATTACCAAATATCTGATTTTACCTGCTGGAATATTGCTCAAAGAAAATGTATTTGGATTAAGAGGATCTGGACCTACCCAAGCATTGTATAAATCTCCTGTGAATTTTGCAATCTGAATTCTTTCCCAAGTATCAGTAATCACAGAAAGCGTCATAGGCTTATCTTGGAAGATACCTTGTCCGTCATAAAAACGAATACTTTGCAATGTCATTTGCTCGTCGTCAAGAAGTGGGTAATAAGCATCATAATTATCTAATATTTTTCCCCATCCTGTATTCACAGAAGCATCTAAGATACCGTCAAAAAGTTGTTCTAAACCATTGCTATTGTTGTTTAATTGATACCATCTTTTTGGGTTGATTTCTATTTTAGTACCAGCAATTACTGGTGCTGGAGCTACTACCACTACAGGAAGAGTCGGTGTTGGAGTAGTAACAACTGGGCTATCATCCACTAAACCTGTAGAAACACTAGTTGCCTCTAAGCCAAATACCTGTACTTTTTGAGGAATATTGTTCGCAAATTTATGAATTACGATAGCATCTGCATCAAAAGGAGTTGCAACGATAATATCTACAAATGTTTTGTAAGCAAGGCCTTCAAACAAGCCTAGGAAAATTTTATTAGCACCATCTAAAGCATATACCGAAACAGGATTATCAGCGAAAGTACCTTCATAGTCATACAAAGAAACTTTAGTGATTTTACTGCGTTTTTCAAAAGTTAATCTTACGTCAACCCATTTAGAGTTACCAGTCCAAACATATTCAACTAAATTGTTCAAATCATCATTCAACCAAGGAGTATAGTTTTGACCAGTGTTTTCATTAGCTGAAATCTTAGCAATTTTAACACGGTCTGGAGCAACAATTGCAGGAGTTTCTACAATAGGAGTAGGCGTTACTACAACTACGGGCTCTGGAGTGGTAACCGCTGGTTCAGGGGTTGTAACTACTAGCTCTGCTGATTTAGCAGCGGCTGTGGTAGCGGCAGTGCCATATACCTGTACTTTTTGCGGAATAGCATTAGCATATTTGTGAATGATGATAGCATCAGCATCTAATGGTGTTTTTACCACGATGTCCACAAAAGACATATAGGCAGTACCATTAAAAGTTCCCAATAAAGTTTTAGTAGTTCCGTCTAAAGCATATACAGAAACGGGAGTACCTTCGAAAGAACCTTGATGGTCGTATAAAGAGACTTTAGTGATTTTGCTACGTTTTTCTAATTTCAAGGTAACATCTACCCATTTGAAATTACCAGACCAAACAAATTCAACAAGGTTGTTTAAATCATCATTTAACCAAGGGCTAAAATCTTGACCTGTGTTTTCGCTAGGAGTAATAGAAGAAATTTTAATGCGTTCTGGAGCAACAACTGTAGAAACAACAGGAGCTGGAGTAGGCGTTACTACAACTACAGGTTCAGGGATTGTAACTACAGGTTCTGTTGGTTTAGCAGCTTCTGTAGTAGCAGCAGTGCCATATACCTGTACTTTTTGCGGAATAGCATTAGCATATTTGTGAATGATAATAGCATCAGCATCTAATGGTGTTTTTGCCACGATGTCCACAAAAGACATATAGGCAGTACCATTAAAAGTTCCCAATAAAGTTTTAGTAGTTCCGTCTAAAGCATATACAGAAACGGGAGTACCTTCGAAAGAACCTTGATGGTCGTATAAAGAGACTTTAGTGATTTTGCTACGTTTTTCTAATTTCAAGGTAACATCTACCCATTTGAAATTACCAGACCAAACAAATTCAACAAGGTTGTTTAAATCATCATTTAACCAAGGGCTAAAATCTTGACCTGTGTTTTCGCTAGGAGTAATAGAAGAAATTTTAATGCGTTCTGGGCTTTGGCAAAAAACAGCAAGTGGTGCTATTAAAAATAGCACAAGCAAAAGTAAGCGTCTTTCCATTGTTTATTGGCGGTTAAAAATGGAGTGAATAAAAAGAAAAAAAATAAGATAAATTCAATAATATTTATAACTTTTATTTGCCTTTTTGAAGCAAATGAAGAATTTATTATTCTAAGTTAAGAAATTAAGTTTGCAATTTTTATAAAAATTGCAAAAAAATATTAAAATTTTTAACAAAAAATGTATTTTAAGGTCTAAAAAAAATGATTTCTTAACGCTGAACTTAATAATGGTTATTTTCATAACCATTATTCTTCTAATTTCTATTTTCTAGAAAATTTTGCTAAAAAAACTACTTTCAAAAATACATACGAGATTTCAAAGACATTAGTCGGAAATTGATTGAAAAGAGTAACAAAAAAATACCTATTATAAATTGTCTGTACAATAATACTATGGAAAGATTGCACAAGGCTATGATATTGTCTTATATTAAATCTGATTAAAATCATATACAAAATCTGACTAGTGCTATAAATGTTGAAAATAAAATAGGATTGATTATTTTTCCTTACGATTTTTGTAACAAACCCGTTTTTAACAAATTGAATATGACTACCACGCTTTCAAAAACTCCTTTACAACATCTTTTAAGTATCCCAGTGATTGTGGCCTCTTTAGGTTATTTTGTAGATATCTATGACCTCCTTCTATTTGGCATTGTTCGTCGATCAAGTTTACAAGACCTAGGTTTGGATGAAGAAGCAATTTCCTCGGTCGGAAAAGATATCCTTAATTGGCAAATGGGAGGTTTATTAATTGGAGGAATTTTATGGGGTGTTTTAGGAGATAAAAAAGGAAGATTGTCTGTATTGTTTGGGTCAATCATTACTTATTCTATTGCTAATATCGCCTGTGGCTTTATTCAAGACCCTACTACTTACGCTATTTTAAGATTTGTAGCAGGCGTAGGTTTAGCAGGCGAGTTAGGAGCAGGCATTACATTAGTTTCGGAGGTATTGCCTAAAGAGTTAAGAGCACTAGGTTCTTCTTTAGTCGCTGGTGTTGGCTTATTCGGAGCCGTAGCTGCTTATTTTACCGTAACTCAATTTGGGGGATGGCGTAATGCATACTTTATCGGAGGCGGATTAGGAATTATCCTTTTATTGATGAGAATAAGTGTTTTTGAATCGGGTATGTTTGAAAATGCTAAGAAACAGAAACATGTCAGTAAAGGCAATTTTTTTTCGCTCTTTACCAATGCTGATAGATTAAAACGATATTTAAAGTGTATTGCCATTGGTATGCCTACATGGTTTGTAATAGGTATTTTGGCAACATTCGCTGATGAATTTGGAAAGAAATTGGGTATTCCAGAAAACATTGAGCCAGGCAAAGCTATTATGTTTTGTTATGTAGGTCTTGCCATAGGCGACTTATCTAGCGGTGTAATAAGTCAGGTATTACAATCTAGAAAGAAAGCCGTTACAATTCTATTAATCCTTTCATTGATTTGTAGCATTATCTTCCTTTATGCGGGTATTTCTACAGCCTCTGGTTTATATACATTATGTATGTGTATGGGTTTTTCAGTAGGATATTGGGCAATGTTTGTTACTATCGGAGCAGAACAATTTGGAACAAACCTTAGAGCAACAGCCGCAACAACTGTTCCGAATATGGTACGCGGAACGGTAATCGGGATGACCTTACTTTATGCAAAGTTGAAAGTAGGAATAGGTGTATTTCATGCCGCTGCTATTGTTGGCATAATTTGTTTTATCCTAGCATTCTATTCTATTTTAACCATTCCTGAAACGCATGGTAAAGATTTGGATTATTTAGAAGAAGATTAAAAGATAAATTATTTAAAAGAGCTTTAGTATAAAGAAAGAATCTGGTATGTACCAAGAATGCACTTCTTTTCTAAAGCTCTTTTTATTGGCTTATGAAATTCCTTTTAACACAATATCATTTTCGCCTGCCCATTGAAACAAGTCTTTTTTCTGGATAGCAGAAGCCATCAAATCGGGAAATATATCAGGTGTACAAGCAAAGACAGGAATATTATGCTGAGAAAAGAATTTAGCATTTGAAGGCTCATAAGAAGGACTTCCATCATCATTGAGAGCTAACAAACAAATCACTTGAACGCCCGATTCGACTAAAGCGACAGCACGTTTTTTCATCTGTTCAAGATTTCCGCCCTCAAATAAATCTGTAATCAGTACTAAAATGGTATCGTCAGGTTTTTTTATAATCTCTTGACAATACTGTAAAGCCAAATTAATATCAGTTCCACCTCCTAATTGCACGCCAAAAAGTAAATCAACGGGGTCTTGTAGGTCTTCAGTAAGGTCAGCCACTTGTGTGTCAAATACAACCATCTTGGTTTTTACATTAGGCAAAGAAGCCATCACCGCTCCAAAAATTCCCGAATACACTACTGATGTCCCCATAGAACCACTTTGGTCTAAACAAAGTACAATATCTTTGAGTGAACGCTTTGCTTTACGTCCATAACCTACTTTTACTTCTGGGATAATGGTTTTATAATCAGGCTGATAATGTTTTAGATTTTTTCTAATAGTAGTATTCCAATCAATTTCATTGTAGCGAGGACGATAATTTCTGACAGAACGATTTAATGCACCAGACAAAGCTGCAATTGTTTTTTGTTCTAATTTTTGCATCAATTCATCTACAACTTTTTCAACCACTCGTCGAGCAGTATCTTTCGTTTTTTCAGGGATTAATTTCCCTAATTCCATCAGCGTAGCCACCAAGTGAACATCGGGTGTAGTTTGCTCTAAAATCTCGGGTTCAAGCATCATCTTTCTCTGCAATTCTGGATGTTTTAAGGCATCATTTTGCATGACTTTCACAACTGATTGTGGGAAATAACTACGAATATCGCCCAACCAACGAGCAACACTTGGTCTTGAACCTTCGCTACCACCTTTACTTTTTGACTGAGTATAATCAAATTTTTGCTTTTTATCGAAATCATATAAAGCAGTCAAAGCTTTATCTATCTGCATTTCTGAATCAGATAATTGACAACCAATACCATCGGCTTCATCCCCACCTAGAATTAACCGCCACTTTTTAAGTTGTTCTTCGTTTTCCATTATTGAACCTGAATTGCTTTTAATGAAATCATATCTGCCATAACTTCTGAATAAACAATTGATGGAACATTCTCAAAGTCAATTAGACGTGTATCGTAGATATTTTCTGGCTCGTCATAAACATAACTTCCAAATGCAACTTTTCCTTTATGAACAAACATCAAACTTCCTAATTCAGCATTTTCTTCGAGATAACCTATGCCAATCACTCCTTTTTGTATGATGATAGCAGTAATTCCTGCTTCTGAAAAATCTTTATAATAACTAGCTATTCCGCCAGCATCTACTATCGACCCTCGAATCCAACCTAATTTATCCATTTTGTTTACAAAAGAATAGCCTCCAATTTTGACATTACTAAACTCTTCACTCATTTTTAATGAACGCTCTTCCTCTTTTAACAATACTACCATTCTGTTAAGTTGCGGGAAAATAGGCATAAGGTTAGCATCATAAAGACTACTACTCCAAAAATCAATACTTTGAGATGAAAGTGAAATTGGATGCACCATTCCAATTTGCAATACTGGTAATAATTCTATCTCATCGCCATCTTCATTAATAAGTGTTTGGTCTTGCTCACATCGAAAAGTAAATAGTAATTCTCCTGATGAATTATAAGCGCCCCAAATCAGTCGAACAGCATATACAAACATGATTGGATTTTCTAGGAAAAAGCTTTGCCATTTTTCAGAAGACCATTTTCGTTGAATGATTAAGTATTGTTCTAATCGATTAGATTGAGATTTTACAATATCTTTGATTTCTTTTGAAACTTCCTTTAGTTCTTCTGCCAATTCTTTGTTGATGCCCTTGGGAGGGGATTTTAATAATTTATTGTCTTCATTGAAAAACATGATTTTAAAATCAGTATTAATAAAAGCACGAAAAATTTCGTCTCCAACTTCAAATCGTCTAAATAACCCATCAAAACCAAAATTGGGAATAATTGAATCGGCTAAATCATAAGGCGAAATACCTAACTCTTCTGCAACGAGTATAAAAGATTCATTAGCGGCTGCTCCAATATTTTTATTTTTAGCTTTATACTTTCTGGAAAAAAACTCAACAGCTCTCAAAGCCTTTGTTGAACCTTGCAACGCTAGTGCCTTCACTGTATATTCTGCCATTTTTCCTCTACTCGTTTCGGCAAATTCGATTACCTTTTTATACAATAAATCGATAATTTCATCGTCTCCTAAAAGCCCACCCAAGGTTAAACAAAATTTGTATTTTGCATCTGCACCATTTGCAAAATACGTTTTAATCAAAGCCTTTGCGAAATCACCACTCGACGTTCTATCAATCAACATAATTAATGGCTTGGCTTCAATATCGGTACGAATATCTTTTGTTCTACTCATACGGTAAAACAAAAACCTAATTGTTTCAAGATCAATTATTTGATTAGAGCTACTCCAATATATAGCAGGAAGTGTTGATTCATCTAGCCATTTTTCTAAAGGCTTTTCTAATTTTTCTCTTGCTTTTGCTTTTTGGACTTTCTGGAGAATGTCTTCTCGTGTATTTTGGTTAGAAATAATGGCTATGATACCTTCTAACATGGTGTCACGAGTATCATCATTTTTCTCTGTATCAATAAAATTTGTTAAAATTTCTTGGGCTTTTTCAGATTTGATTAAGGATAAAATTTTTGCTCCAGATTTCCGTTTCTCGATATTTTTCTCCTCTAACAAATTCACTGCCTCAGGTATAATTTGGTCGCCAAGTTTTGCTAATAGAATTACGGTTTGATCTCGGCATGTTCTATTATCACTCCTTACAAAAACAAGGAGTTTGGGAATGAGATGATTGAAGTTGAATTTCGCAATAAATTCAAAAATTGCTTTATTATTACTTTTCTCAGAAATATGGTTTTCAAATAATTCTTCAAATATAATTTGACTTTTGTCGCCATAAGCCTCAAATATTAGCATGAGATATTTTTCCGATAAAGTAATTGCTAATCCTTTTTTAGGGTAATTTATAAGGAAATCCTCTGAAGATTTACAGTGCTTCAAAATAATTTTTAACGACACAGAAAATGGGTCTATACTTATTGTTTCGTAAAAGTAAAAGCTATACCCAAATTCAAAATATTTTTTTGCAAGCTCTAGCTCATCTTCTTCAAAATGTTTTGGAGCATATTCCTCTAAAAGGCCAAAACAAGAAGCAAGTAAATTAGCATTCTTTTTCTCATTGAGAAAGGCTATTATCTGAGGATAATATTTTTCTGTATTCTTCTCTAATAGAATTTTTATTACCAATAACGTATCTGCAATCTTACAATTTGATGCAAAAAACCTTTCAATATGCTGTTCCGCAAGATTAGGATTGGCAAAAAATAAAAAATCCCAAAAAATATGTTCTTTATTATCTTGAAAAGGTACTTGATAGGCATTATTAAAGTCATTGGTTATTTGTTCTTTGACAAAGATTCCACCAGAAGTTAAGCGTTCTCCATTCCGTAATACATTACCCCCTTTATACAATAAACTCCTTAATAGATTATTTTTGCTAATGGAAACTTGATATCCTGAAAGTTTTAATGATAATAAATCAATCAAATTTACTCCATTTTCAAAAGGAATATATTTCACTAAATATTGAATCATTAATCCCTCCCCCATGCTCCAATAAGATGTTACAAGGTTAAAAAATCTATCATCAATATCTGTCAGAGCATCTAATGGATTTATTGCTTCTATGATTTTATTCGGAATAATATAATTTGAAATGGTGCCATAAATAATACCTTGAGGAAAAGAATCTAAACCTAATAAATAATCAAAAACAGCATTCATGAGGCTCTTTTGATTAGTATTAACCCACGAGTACCCCGAAATAATATTTCTAACTTTTAGAAGCTCTAGTTTTTGTTCTTGTTCAGTTAAACTATTGCCTTTTTGCTCTTCATTCATTGTTAATAATGTTTAGTATTTTCTTCACGTTTAGAATAACAACATTTCCAACACAGGCAAAACCATTTCTGCTCGGTTTTTGTCTAATTCTTGCTCTATCTTGGATGCTTTCGTATAATCTTGCGTAATAATTCCTTCTTTTGCTTTTTCGCCAATTTGACGGCGTTCAGCATATTCAAATTTGGAAAATGTTCTACGCAAAATAGGCAATAATTCCATGAAAACTTCTTCCTGAATTTGACCTACCCAACGATAAATTAGGTTCCATAATTTATGGTCATAAATCAAAATCATTCCACTACCCCTTAAAAACCCTTCAATCCATGCTGCTACTTCAATAGGTTCATTATTGGCTGATAATGAATAAGATAATTGTCTGTCTGTTTCTTCTTCTGAAAGATATTGTGCATCTAATAATAAGCGACAGGTACAGCCTTTTATGAGTTGGTTTACACCTGATTTATCTAGTAGTTTACTCAACGCATCCATCCATATTTGGTCTATCTCTGGCTTATCACTCAATAGAACTGCGTCGTTTACTTGTCCAATTTTTAAAAACATATTCTCAGCATTGGCTTCGTCTAATCCATAACAGGCATTAGATAAGCCAATGGATATTTTAGTGATTAGGCTATCGACAATACCTTGTATCATTGAAAGGTCGGTTTTACGAACGTTTCCATAACGGCTTACCTGTACTAATGGGGGATAGGCAAACATTAAATCCATGATGTCGGCTGAAATAGTAGCAAGCTCGTTTACTTTGTTTAAAAGCACGCCAATAATATCAAATAATTCAGCAGGAATTGTTTTCTGAATCAATTCGGCAACCTTTCCGACCGACGTTTCATTGTCTAATTGGTTCACAATAATTTGCTGTGTAGCTATCTGGATAGTATTGCCAAAAAATGCTTTGTCAATCAATGAAATCATCATTTCAGGTTCCCATTCTAATTTCCATGATTCTTTGAAAGTACCTTTGCTTCTACTATCTATTCGTTTTGCCCAAGGAATTCCTAGAATCTCCAGCCGGTGCAAAAAAATGCTTCTTTTTAAATCATTTTCATTGCGTAAATCCAAATCATATTGCTTAGCATTAGCAGTCAGTGGTAAACGGAGAGATTTGATGATTCGCTCAAAATCTTCTTGTAAAGGTACCTTTGGAATATCAGAAGGTACTTTGCCTAATTTTTTCCCTATAATTAGTTGCTCTCGTACTAAATTCAGCATGATTTTATCACCCATGCACATAACGGCTAAAACGGCTTCATTTAGTTCTTCTAAACTGGGCTTAGAAAAGTTCCGTAAGGCTGCCAAATTTTCTGCCAAGCGAACAGCTTCAATGATATGAGCAGTAGAAATATCTACATTCTTTTTTCTGAAAACTTCTGCTACTTTGGTCAGCCAACGTAAATCATATTCATGGGGTGTTTTCCAGATATGTTCAAACCAACCCGGCGAATAAATCCCTGCTCCATAACCCGATTGTATCGATAGTCGTTGATTTGTCCATGGAATCCAAGTTGCCAATACTTTGATTTTAGTTTTGGGCAAAGTCTTTAAAATCTTTGTATCAGCCTTTGCAGATTTATTCAATTCTTGTAATACGGGTGCGTGCCAAGCCCCGCAAATCACGACGATATTGCTAAATAATTCATTCTGTGCTTTCCGAATAATTTCACGCATATAGGCTTCACGATAGACATTTTCTTCATCTAAAGATGATAAAATCTGTTGTTCTCTGAGAGAAGTCATGGCCAAAGTAACAGCATCAAAATGGTCAATTTCGGTATCCTTAATATAGTTTTTCTCAAAATAATGTTCCCAAAAAGCCTCTCCAGAACTAAAGTTGGAGATTTCGGCTAAGTAGCTAAGTGGATCACGAGGGACAAGCAAATGGATAGGCTCAGTATCGATAATCGGGGTATCATTATCTTTTTCAGCAACAGCTTGAGCTTCTTGCTGTTTTAGATAAGCTATCTGGAAAGAGATTGCGGCAGGCAAATCCATTGCCCGCAAAGGAATGTTATTTTTATTGGCATAAATGGCCGCAACCCATTCAGGAGAATACTCAGCGAATGGATAAAAAGACGATTGCTTGGGATTTTCAGTGTTATAAATCATCACCGAAACAGGCGGTTTTAAGTCGGAATGCCCAATTAGTGTTAACGCATTTGTGATTTCGGGTGGACCTTCAATCAAAATCATATCAGGCCGCAATTGTTCCAGACGTTCAGCCACATTTTTTGCCGACCCCACACCATGATGACGAATACCGAGGATTGTTAAATTCATGAGTCAAAAAATCATCATCATTCTTTATTAAAAATGATATAAGTATATGATTTGCAGGTGTTTTTGTTGTAAAATATTCTATCTGAATCGTTTTGCTCTAACTTAATTCCCTACATGCTCGATAAATATCTTTCCATCCCTCTCGGCTTTTTATAACGGTTTCTAAATATTCTTTCCAAACAATTTTATCTTGTACAGGGTCTTTTACGATTGCCCCCATGATTCCTGCGGCTAAGTCTTGAGCATTCATATTACCATCACCGAAATGAGCGGCTAAAGCTAATCCGTTATTCACTACTGAAATAGCTTCGGCAGTACTTAGTGAACCTGTTGGTGATTTCAATTTTGTTTTACCGTCTTCAGTTACGCCGTTTCTTAATTCTCTAAAAATCTTTACGATGCGTTCAATTTCTTGCAAAGCAGGAGCTTGTACGGGCAATTCTAAACTCTTTGCAAGACTGGCTACACGCCTACGTACAATGTCTACTTCTTCATTTGCACTATCTGGAAGGGGTAAAATAACGGTGTTAAAACGTCGCTTTAATGCTCCAGAAAGCTCATTAACGCCTTTGTCTCGGTTATTAGCGGTGGCTATTACATTAAACCCTCTGATTGCTTGTACTTCCATGCTCAATTCTGGAATAGGCATTGTTTTTTCAGAAAGTACTGTAATCAACGTATCTTGAACGTCGGCTGAAATACGAGTTAATTCTTCTATTCGGGCAATTTTTCCATTCTTCATGGCAGTCATCATGGGTGTAGTAACCAAGGCTTTTTCGGTTGGACCTTCTGCCAATAAACGAGCATAATTCCATCCATAACGAATGGCTTCTTCGCCAGTTCCTGCCGTTCCTTGAATTAATAAGGTAGAATCACCTGATATAGCAGCGGTAATATGTTCCGAAACCCACGATTTGGCTGTTCCGGGCAAACCATAAAGTAACAAAGCTCGGTCTGTTGTGAGTGTCGCAACTGCGATTTCCATTAAACGACGGTCACCAATGTATTTTGGTGAAACCTCAAAGCCATTTTTGAGCTTTCCACCCATTAAATACGTAACTACTGCCTGTGGAGTTAGTAACCAGTTGGGTGGCAAATGTCCAGTATCTTGTTTTTTGAGTTCAGCTAATTCTTCCGAAAATTGTACTTCTGCGTGTTGGCGTATAAGATTCATGTTATCATTGTTTAAAGTAAAAACGTTACTTAGAGCGTCTCTACGAATATATTTTTTGTTTTATTTCCATTGCTTTCATGATTGCATCTACAAAATGTTTTTCCCAATGATTCCTGTAATATGGATTTGCCGAAACAATAGGATATACTTTAGCATTTTGTAAGAAACTGATAGCAGATGGATGTAAATGTTTTACCATGAAAATAGCAAGTTGCTCTGGAATAAAAGTATTTTGTTCAATGAGGATAGTATAAGTCTCCTTTAATATTTTATCAGAAAATCCTACTGACCATGTGCCATTCCAATTAGCAAAACAGGCTTCTAAGACTTGAAGGGAAGTTAACTGTTTGGTTGAAATGATGTATTGCTCTTGCTCACTTTTAGGTAATAAGCCTAAAAGTAGACGCTGGTCTTGTAAAGTAGTAATCTTAAATAAAACTTTTGCCAAAGCTATATTTTTGTAGAGAAGAGCATTTTTAATGATAGCATTTAAAAAAAATGAGACTTCCTTTCCTGATAATTTCACCTTAAATGGTGATGAAATAAAGTATTCTACTGTTGCTTCTAAATCTTTTTCTAAGTGATTAATCCAAAAATCAAAAGGTAAATATTCTAGAAAACAGGCAAGCCAATAATGCTGATTTGTCGTGAAAATGGCAATGTCTGGAGATACTTCAAACCCATATTCAGATTCCATCATGCTGATATTCATAAAGCTATCGTCATCATTAGATAATGAAATAACTATGTTTTTTTTACCAGCCCAACCCATAATCCCTTTGGCTTTTTCATGGTTAAAGTATATTTCTAAGGCTTTGGTTGTGTAGATATAAGTATCAGTATCCACAATGCCCATTAGCAAGCCTTTTATTATTACCCTGATTTCTCTTTGGGTCTTGCGTTCTTTTATTTTAAAAGTAAACTCGGGAATAATACTTTCTAAAAAAGCTACATCCGACAATTGAAAAGTTGTTTTTATGGTCTCAATAAAAGCCCTTTTATCGTTCAGAGATTCTTCTTTCCATGTCGTTTCTAACAATGATAAAGCTTTTTGAGGGTGCTCATTTCTAAGCTCAATAAATAATTCACGTCGTTCTGCAAGCTTTCCTTCTTTCCAGATTTGTTCTTCCGAAGCCAGTTCTTTTAACGTAATACTCGTTTTGAAAGTCAATAAGTCTAACCCTTTTTTACTAAGTACTTTAATGATTTTAGAATGGAATTTTTTAGGTAAACTTTCTGCCAAAATCAAGAGCGAAACAGTTGATTTTGCAGTACATACTTGTTCCCTTTCTATCAATTTATCAAGCCAAAGAGCTAATAAATCATTCCTAAGGTTGTATGGCATCTCCAAAATTTCATTCAAAATAGCAGCAAATTTTTGAGGAGAAACTACAGCATTATTATGTTGGTTTTCTATTGGGAATTCTCCTACAAACCGTTTAGGTTTTTGTCCTGATTCTTCATAAAATGCCAAAAGTGCAGCCGTTTTTAAAAATCTAGCTTCTTTATCTGTATCAGACATTTTCTCGACGATAATCCGAATACTTTCAGGCAATAATTTTTCATCAAACCCAATTTTGTCTGTACCAAGGAGTGCTGTATTGATAAGTTGTAGTAACATATTTTATAACATTAAGTAATTATCTCCTTCAAAAATCCCCAATGGCAAAAAGCCATCACGCCTAAAAATACCTGCCAAATTCACAGATGTATTTCCTGCGTAAGCATAAAGCGTTAACATTTTTTCTTCAGTCCACGAATGACTAATTTCATGGAAATGCATGGTAGCATCACAGAGAATATGTTGTTTTTTGTCTAAAACGAACCGTAAATTATTGATAACCATGGGAATGTCATTGACGAACGGATATTTACTGAGTTGTTCAGCGCGAAATTGGAATGCATCAGTCCAATCATTGAACATTTCAGGAATTTTATCTAATTTTTGGACAAATCCTTTTTGTAGATTAATAACGGCTCGATGTGGCAAAACGGAAGGGAAAAAGACCAATTCGGCTTCTATCAAAGCACCTGGCAAAACGATATTGTCGAGCGGAGAATAGGGCGTACCAAAATTGAGTATCAAGGCAGAACGATTGGTTTTTGCCCCTAACAACCAATTTCGCTGTATTATAATCCCTTCCGACTCTTGTTGTTCTTGCCCTAATGCAATCCATACATCTTTTACTTTTTCGGCATTAGGGTTTTGCAATAATTCTTTTGGAGATTGATTCCAGCCAACTAGGCTTTTAAGGCTTTGTTGCCATTCCAGAGATAATTTTGAGGAATTTTTAAAGGCCTCAATGAGTAAAAATATTTCAGCAGCAATCCGGAGAGAGTCCTTTTGCCAATCGTCATTTCCTAAATAATTTAAATCTCTAAAAGCCCGAACCCTCCCTGCCAATCCTGTTGCTTTGGCATCGACCATACGAGCGGCAATTTTCTCGAAGAAACTAGCATCCTTATTAGGTAAAGCTAACAAACCCGTTCTTACCAAGTCTTTTAGCCACAATTCCAATTCTACTATTCCACCTTCAACTTGTAAGAGGCGTTCATTCTGCCGTTTTTCTTTACTTTTTTGTGCTTTTTCTTCTGTATCTAATGATGTTTCAGGACTTACTTCTACTTTTTTTTCAGCTTTTAAGTTTCTTTTATCAATCCATTCTTTTACCCAATCTGGTTCACTGTTAGTTTCTGAAAACAGTGTAGGTTGTTTCGCAAAAGCTAGCATTAAACCAATACCATGTTTACAGGGAAATTTGAAGGAAGGACAAGAACACTTATAAGCAATATTTTGTAAATCAATTTGAGTACGGTATGGTTTTGAGCCACTCCCTTTGATTTCGCCCCAAAGTACACGCTCATTAAATTGCTTTATTAACCACTGATTGGCATTAGATAATGCTTTACCCGCTTTTAAAGAAGCGGTATCTGGAGCAAGTGTCTCTACTTGTTGTTCTGAAAAGTTCAAGGTGAAGGTAGTTAGTAGATTTTTATTGAGTCAAATAAAGTAATAGTTCTATTAATTTCCAAATTAGGGTAAAAGAAATAACCGTTTACCCCAAATGGTCATCATGACCATTTGGGATTTTTTATTTTCTGCCCAGCCACAAAAGAGCATCAAGAATAAATTGACTTTGTGTTGTATTCTGAAAGGTATTTGATAAATCTTTATTCGTTTTATGTTCATAATCAATATCATTATGACCCATATTGACATAAAGCATTTTATAGTTTTTGTTTGTCCATGCCACAGGATAATCGCCACTATGCCAGATTTCATGTGCTTTAGGCCCTGTGCCTAAAGGGAAACTGCTAGGATGAATAGAAAGGAGTACGTCAATGTTGGCATTTTTTCTTAAATCGTTTGTCCATCTATACCATTCATTAGGAGCAGAGCTGAACGTTTTTGGTAAATGCTTAACAGCAGGATGTTTAGGATTTTCAATACTCAATACTGCCGACGTTGGTCGCCAAGTATTGCTTTTGTATTCACCTGACCCTAAAAATTGCTCATGATACCAATCCCAATTTTGAGGGTAGGTTGAATTGTTAAGGGCAAAACCAGCGAAGTGAAAGCCTATCCATGCACCACCCTTTTCCATATATTGCTGAAAAGCGATTCGTTGTTCTGGCGCTTCGGGGCGAGTATCTAAAAATAGTACTACCTGATATTGTGAAAGGAAATCAAGGTTAAGGTTTTGCCAATTATTGGTAGAATCATAAATAAAGTGATGTTCTTCGGCCATTTTAGCAAACCATTTATTAGCCTCGTGAACATAACTAATGTGTGCTTGGTCATTTTTGGCCGTATAAAAGCCTATTATTTTGAAGGTTGAAGAGCGTTTTTGTGCATTGCTTTCAAAAGAAGCTATCATATAGCAAAACAAGCAGGTGATTAATAATAGTCTGCGCTGAATCATGGATATAGTTAAGTATAAATTTAGTTAGGCTAAATTTAAGTATATACTCATCCTTTTTCTATCCTCTTTTAATTGGTATTGTTTTATGAAGCAGTAGGCGTAAAGCAAAAACATGAGTCATCCCAAATTTTAAAATCATAAAAAAGCGGTCTAAATTAGTTTTTCGACCGCTTTTTTATGATTGATTGGCAACGAATTCCTACTGTTTGAGCGGAGCGAGTTTAGGAATTCTTGATTTTCTTTTGTTACTTTTCTTTCATCAAGGAAAGAAAAGTAAGGGCTAGACAATAATTAATTAGAAAACCTCTCAAATTGTCTCCAAAACGCACAATTTTAGGAAAAATTCGGGATGACTCATGTTCATATTGGAGTAATTATTCATGTACTAACTGTAATGTTTCAGCTGTATGCTCTCTTACACTTTCGCTTAGTTCAGCGTTTTTGCTCAACGATTCACCGAATGAAGGAATCATTTCTTTTAATTTTGCTTGCCATGCTGGCGTACTTAATTGCTCAGGGTAACAACGCTCTAATAAAGTAAGCATGATAGAAACAGCCGTTGATGCTCCCGGAGATGCTCCTAATAAAGCGGCAATAGAACCATCAGCAGCACTAACTACTTCTGTTCCAAACTCTAAGATTCCACCATGTTTTGGGTCTTTCTTAATTACTTGTACACGCTGTCCAGCCGTTTCCAATTCCCAATCTTCCATTTTAGCATTAGGTAGATAGTCTTTTAATGCTTCCAGACGGTCTTCGGGAGATTGACGCACTTGGTCGATTAAGTATTTTGTAAGTGGGATGTTATCTAAACCTGCCGAAATCATCGGAACAATATTGTTGGGTTTGATAGATAAAGGTAAATCTAACAGAGAACCATTTTTCAAGAATCTCGTAGAGAAACCAGCATAAGGACCAAAAAGTAATGCTTTTTTACCATCAATCATGCGTGTATCTAAGTGAGGTACCGACATTGGCGGAGAGCCAACGGCAGCTTTTCCATATACTTTAGCATTATGGCGTTCGATAACTTCTGGATTTACACATTTCAACCACTGTCCACTTACGGGAAAACCTCCAAAACCATTTCCTTCAGGAATAGCCGCTTTTTCTAATAAAGGTAGCGAACCACCGCCAGCACCAATAAATACAAATTTGGTCCTGATTACTCTTTTATCACCCGTTGCTAAATCCTTTACTTTTATCTTCCAGTTGCCATCTTTCTTCTTCAATTTCTTTACTTCATGATTGAAATGAATAGATACATTTTGATCATGCTGTAAATCTTCAAACATAATTCTAGTTAAAGCACCGAAGTTGACATCCGTTCCTATATCCATTCGAGTAGCCGCTACTTTTTCAGCAGGGTCTCGGCCTTCCATTACTAAAGGTATCCATTCACTAATTTGCTCGCGGTCTTCAGAATATACCATTCCATTGAATAAATGTGATTCCTGCAAACGTTCATAACGCTTACGAAGATATTCTACATTTTTCTCTCCCCAAACAAAGCTCATGTGTGGTGTACTTTTGATAAAAGTATCTGGCGACACATCTTTGTTTTTTTGTACAAGGTATGACCAAAACTGCTTGGATACTTCAAATGACTCTGCAATAGAAATTGCCTTTGAAATATCTACAGACCCATCAGAGAGTTGAGGCGTATAATTTAATTCGCAAAAAGCTGAATGACCTGTGCCAGCATTATTCCAAGCGTCCGAACTTTCAGCTGCGGCAATGTCTAGGCGTTCAAAAACTTCTATACTTAAATCTGGTTGTAGTTCTTTGAGTAAGGCACCTAAAGTGGCACTCATAATTCCTGCACCAATCAAAACTATATCAAGAACCTTGTCTGAATTACTATTTGTACTATTCATAAATCAATTAATTTTTTGGACAACTCTAAAAAAAGAAAAAATGAATTATATCAGTTTGAAAATTGGATATTCATAATAGGATTTATCCAATATTTAGTTCATCAAACAAAGTTATTACCTCAAATATCCTAAACAAACTACTATGGGTAATCTTATAAGTTATGTCCAATTACTCATTAGAATTAATCTATAATATGCGCAAAAACTTCAAAGAGATATGAAAAGATTTTACGGAAATTTTACTTTGAAGAAAAATAGAAGGAGCAAGATTTAAGTATGTTTAGCACATTGTGAATCAGCAATTAAGCCGAATGAAGCAAAAACTTAATCATTTAGTAAATGTTTGAATTTCATCAAAATCAGTTGTTAGCAGCCTTAGGATTAAGTTTAGTAGGTTGTTAATATTATAATTTATGCTATACAATACGCCCTTTCCTAATGCTAGTAAGCATTAGCCAAAACGTAACAGTATCAGGAATATAGGTAGGAATTCCAGTAATTTATATACCATTTAATTTCGATTATTGAGCAAACTTTGTATCCTGATGTAATCAATCTATTTCAATGTAAAATGCTTGTAGAAAGAATTGTATCATCAAAACCTTTTAATCTTCTGAAAATGCTTATTCTATTAATTGAGGCTCAGTAAAACCATCATTTATTGAAAATTAATACTTATTTTGGAAGGTAAAGAGACACATTCTTAACTAAGAATAGCAGTTGTATTTAGAAGTAAATGACTATTTCTTGTAAAAATGAGCTTAAAAGAAAAATGGGAAAGTCCTATTTTCAAAAAAATAGTCAATTTTGTTGTCTATTTTTTTGAAATCGTGAACGAATATCATTTTTTATAGGTTATAAAGTCATGTTAATATCCAAATAACATACAAAACGCATTAATATTTATTCAAAACGATCAATTTTACCTATCAATGTTCATGTACCAGACTAGAAAAATACTACCGATAATGTTCTTGACAACGTTATTGGTTTTAAAAATTCCCTCGAAACTATATGCTCAAACGGTTGTTCAAGAAAATCTGTCTAGCAAAACAGAAACGGCTTCTAAACTAGAAGATGCAACACTCGAAAATGTCGTTCAATATGCGATTAAGAATCATCCACAAATTCAACAGTCATTTATCGACCAGCGAATCGTTGAAAACACGATAAAGAGTAAACTGGCTGACTGGTATCCGCAGATTAACTTTAACTACAATTTACAGCATAATTTTTTGGTTCAAACAAGTATCATCGGGGGCAATCCTGTAAAGCTAGGGGTTGATAATACTTCGGCTGCGCAGTTTTCTGTTTCACAGAATATCTTTAACCGAGATGCTCTTTTAGCGAATAGAAGCCAAAACGATGTTCGTTTGCAAGCAAGTCAGGCTACAACAAATACCAAAATTAATTTGGCAGCAAATGTTTCAAAAGCATTTTATGCAGTGTTGGCAACGAAGCAACAGATTAAAGTGACAGAAGGAGACATTATTCGTTTGCAGAGAAGCTTGAAAGATACTAAGAATCAATACAGTGCTGGAACAACTGACAAAATAGACTATAAACGTGTAAGCATTACGTTGAACAATACATTGGCTTTGAAGAAAAGTAACGAAGAGTTATTGAAGGCTAGATTACAAAATTTGAAGTCGTTGATGGCTTATCCTGAAAATGAAGAATTAGTAATTGTGTATGATACCCTACAAGTAGACAGAGATATTATGATTGATACTTTACAACAGTCAGATTTTACCTCACGCATTGAATACAAACAATTAGCTACGTTAAAAAACCTTCGTGAAGCTGAATTGAAGTATAATAAATGGAGTTATTTACCTGCTGTTTCCTTCAACGGAGCTTATAACCTTAACTTCTTGAATAACACTTTTACAGATTTATATTCAAAAAACTATCCTAATTCATTTGCTAACGTAACGCTTTCGTTACCAATTTTTCAAGGAGGAAAGCGTAAAGCTAACATCAACTCTGCCGAATGGCAGTTGAAGCGAGTAGACTTAGATGTTAAGAACCTGAAATTAAGTGTAAATACAGAATATCAACAAGCGTTAGCTACTTACAAAAGCAATTTAGCCGTGTTTCTCTCACAAAAAGAAAACATGGAACTTGCTAAAGAAGTATATGATTTGATTCAACTGCAATATCGTTCGGGTATCAAAACCTATTTAGAAGTAATCACTTCTGAGACCGACCTTCGTACAGCCAGAATTAATTATTACAATTCGCTTTACTTGGTATTATCAAGCAAAGTAGATGTTCAAAAAGCATTAGGTCAACTTAACTATTAAAGGCTGACATTTTGATAGCATTCATATTTCTCTCATTTCAATACTAAATCATTTACTGCTGCTAATAAGAGCAGGGAAATAACAGACAACTTAAACGAATAGAAGCAACATGTTTTTCAATAAATCAACACAATATTCAATCATTGCAGCTTTGTTTTTATTAAGCTCATGCGGTGATAAAAAAGCTCAACAAATGCCAGCGCCTCCAGCGGTTCCTGTAACGATTGAGGCCGTACAAGTAATGGATGCTGCGTATCATGATGAATATCCAGCCACAGTAACAGCATTGGATGTAGTAGAATTAAGACCCCAAGTAAGCGGTTTTATTACAGGAGTACATTTTAGTGATGGTAGTAGAGTACGTAAAGGACAACTGTTGTATTCGATTGATACACAATTGTATGAAGCTAACTATGACCAAGCGGTGGCTAACCTAAGTGTTCAGGAAGCTAATTTAGTAAAAGCACAAAAAGATGCTAATCGTTATCATGAATTAGCTCAAAATGATGCCGTTGCCAAGCAATTAGTAGATAATGCAGATGCTGCCTTGGAAGTAGCCAAAAAACAAGTTGAGGCTTCAAAAGCTAATATCAAGGGTGTGCAAACCAATGTGCGCTATACTAAAGTATATGCCCCATTTGACGGAGCTATCGGTATTTCATTAGTGAAAAAAGGGGCGGCTGTAACAGCAGGCCAAACAATATTGAATACTGTTTCTACTGATAATCAATTAGCGGTTGACTTTAATGTTGACCAAAAAGATATTTACTACTTCACCAACTTAATCCAAAAAGGGAAAGCTAATAATGATTCAACTTTTACGCTTGCTTTTGGTGGCGACGTTTATCCTTATACAGGGAAACTTCTTTTGATGGATAGAGCCGTTGACCCACAAACAGGAACGATAAAGACGAGATTAGCTTTCCCAAATCCTAAAAACTTACTTCGTTCAGGTATGACGGGTACAGTTAGGGTATTGAGTACTTCTAAAAAAGCAGTGGTAATTCCTTACAAAGCTATCTCAGAACAATTGGGAGAATTCTTTGTATATGTGCCAGGTGATAGCAGTAAAGTGACTCAGAAAAGAGTACAATTAGGTACAAGCTTAGGTACAAAAATCATTGTGAAAGATGGTTTGAAAGAAGGAGATAAAATTATTGTTGAGGGAATTCAAAACCTACGCGAAGGAGCAGTTTTTACTACAGAAATCCCTGCGGCAACACCTGCTAAGAAATAAGTAGAATGATAAGTTTAGAAAAGGTTTTTTTTACTCTTTTCTAAAACAACAATAGATTTTAATAGTATCAAAGCTTAGGGAGGTTCAAAGCTCTTGGCTATAAACTAATACAATATTTAAAAAATATAAAAATGATAGCAGATGTTTTTATAAAAAGGCCAATCACCGCAATCGTTACCTCGTTGGTGTTAGTCATCGTGGGAATCATTGCCTTGACTACATTGCCTATCTCACAATATCCAGATATTACTCCGCCAACGGTTACTGTAACAGGTAATTTTACAGGAGCGGATGCCCAGACGGTAGAACAAACAACTACGACACCGATTGAAACTCAAATCAACGGTACTCCGGGCATGACTTATATGTCGAGTAACAGTACTAGTAGTGGACAAAGTAGCATTAACGTAACATTTGACATTGGTACTGACGTTAATATTGCCGCACTAGATGTACAAAACCGTGTAAGTGTGGCTCAGCCAACTTTACCAGATGCCGTTAAGCGTTTGGGATTAACTGTTCGTAAGCGTAATCCAAGTATCATGATGGCCTTGGCGTTATATTCGCCAAAGGGAACACATGATGCCAAATTCATTGGAAACTTTGCGAACATCTATGTAAAAGATGCCTTGCAAAGAGTAAAAGGGGTAGGTGATATTGTATCGAGAGCAGATGATTTTGGGATGAGAATTTGGTTGAACCCAGAAAAGTTGGCTGCCATGCGAATGACGCCAAGTGATATTACAGCAGCTTTAGCAGAACAAAATCTTCAGATTGCAGCAGGTACGGTAGGGGGGAATCCTCAACCGTCTACACAAGCGTTTGAATATAGTGTACTGACAAATAGTCGTTTAAATACAAAAGATCAATTTGAAAATATCATTGTGCGTACTGTACCAGCTACAGGAAGTATTGTGTATTTAAAAGATGTAGCCAGAGTAGAATTAGGGAGGTTTGACTATGGTGTGAATGCTTTTGTTTCGGGAAAACCAGCTGCCTTTGTAATTATTTACCTTGCTCCAGGAGGAAATACCCTAAAAACCTATGAAGGTGTTGTAGCGGCTTTGACAGAAATGAAAAAGACTTTCCCTAAAGATATTGACTATGTTGTGCCTTTAGAGTCTGCTTCAGTAGTAAAAGTATCTATTGAAGAAGTAATGCACACTTTAGTAGAAGCCTTGATTTTGGTGATTCTGGTGGTATTCTTATTTCTTCAAAACTGGAGAGCAACCTTGATTCCAATCTTGGCAATACCTGTGTCATTAATTGGTACGTTCATTTTCTTTATTCCTTTTGGCTTTACGATTAATACGCTTACACTATTTGCCTTTGTATTAGCGATTGGTATTGTGGTGGATGATGCCATTGTGGTAGTAGAAGCCGTACAGCATAATATGGATGAACATGATATGACACCTAAGGATGCTACGGTGAAGGCTATGAAGGATATTTCTGGTCCTGTAATTGCCATTGCATTAATCCTTGCAGCGGTGTTTGTGCCAGTAAGTTTTGTGCCGGGAATCGTAGGTAGATTATATCAACAATTTGCCATTACTATTGCTGTTTCGGTTATGCTTTCTGCGTTTGTAGCACTTTCTTTAACACCAGCTTTATGTACTATTATGCTGAAGCCTTCGAAAGATAAGAATGCAAGAAAAAATGGTTTAGAGAAATTCTTCGCTTGGTTCAATACCAAATTTGAAAGTCTTTCTTTTGCTTATACCAGAGGCGTAGCGAAATGGATTAAAGCAACACCAATGGTGTTGGTGATGATGGTTTGTTTGTTCGTAGGCTTAACATTCTTGTTTAAATCTAAACCAACAGGTTTTATTCCTACAGAGGATGAAGGACGTTTGTATGTAACCTACGAAATGCCAGAAGCAACATCTACTAGCCGAAATGTAGCATTATTTAATACTATCATGAAACGCCTAGAAGTATTACCAGAGGTAAGAGTAGTGGGTGGTATTGCAGGGTTGAATATTGTAAGTTTTTCTAATAAAACCAACGTAGGTACTTTCTTTGTGAACCTAAAGCCTTGGTCTGATAGAGAAGGGAAAGAGCACCAAGTACAGGCGGTTATTGATAAAATTAAAAAGAGTACGGCTGATATTAAAGAAGCCAGAGTCCTTGCGATTGCTCCGCCAGCAATTCCTGGATTAGGACAAACCGCAGGGTTTACTTTTGAATTATTGCAAACAACTAGTCCAGATAATGTACAACAATTTGAAAAAGTAGCGCGTAAATTTTTGGCTGCAGTAAACCAACGCCCAGAAATTGGGATGGCATTTACTTTTTTTAGCTCACGCACACCAGGTTATCAGATTGATGTAGATCGTGACCAAGCCAAAAAACAAGGGGTACAAGTATCAGAAGTTTTCGGAACGCTTTCTACTTTATTGGGTAGTTCATATATTAATGACTTTACACTATATGGTAGAAACTTTAGGGTAATGGTTCAGGCAGATAGTAGCTTCCGTTCGTCTCTAGATAAAATAGAACAATTTTATGTAAGAAACAATGTGGGCAATATGGTACCCCTAAAAGCCTTAGTAAAAGCAAAGGTAGTAGAAAATGCCGCTTTGATTTCACACTATAACGTATATCGTTCTATAGAAATCAATGGCTCTCCTAAACCAGGTTTCAGTAGTGGTCAAGCTATCACGGCTTTAAAAGAAGTAGCAGCTAGCACTTTGCCTACGGGTTATAGTTACGAATTCTCGGGTATGAGTAGTGAAGAGTTAAAAGCAGGGGATAGTACGACATTGATTTTTGGAATTTCTATTGTGTTCGTATTCTTGTTCCTAGCTGCTTTATATGAAAGCTGGTCTATTCCGTTCTCAGTATTATTTGCTGTTCCGATTGGTGCTTTTGGCTCAATCCTAACACTTACTTTATTACCAAACTTGTCTAATAATATTTATGCTCAGATTGGTTTGATTACTTTGATTGGTCTGGCGGCAAAAAATGCCATTCTGATTGTAGAATTTGCGAAAGAGCGTGTGGATAAAGGAATGGAGTTGATTCCAGCAACTTTAGAGGCTGTTCAGCTTCGTTTAAGACCTATCATCATGACATCACTTGCCTTTATTCTGGGGGTTTTACCGTTGGCTTTTGCTAGTGGTGCAGCTGCGGAATCTCGTAAGACTATCGGTTGGACGGTTTTCGGAGGTATGTTATCGGCAACATCTTTAGCGATTTTCGTAGTGCCAGTACTCTTTGTACTCATTGAAAGGCTTGCAGGAGGAGACAAAAAACATAAAATTACACCAAATGTAGAAGTAGAGTAAAAGTAAAGATTTAATATTATTACACTTCAATATGGATAAGCTAACATAAAAGCATTATTAAGAATTAATAATGTTTTGTGTTAGCTTTATTTTTTGAATATAGAATTGTTTATTATCGCATTGCTAAATAGAAATCGACAACGGTTTCGGAATAATAAACACTACCATAATCCTTCAATTTCATGAGAAATATTTTCTGTATTTTATTGCTAATAATCTCTTTTTCAAGCTTTTCACAAAACAAGAAACAGCTAAAACATCCTAAAAACATTATTTTATTAATTGGTGATGGTATGGGGACTGCACAAGTTTATGCAGGCATTGTGGCTAACAAAGGACATTTGAATATCGAAAGAAGTCAATACATTGGCTTTCATAAAAACCAAGCAACAGATGATTTTGTAACTGACTCTGGAGCAGGGGCAACAGCATTGGCTATTGGACAAAAATCATACAATGGGTCTATCGGAGTAGATAGCTTGAAACAAGCTCAACCTAGTATTTTAGAAATAGCTGAGAAGAATGGTTTAGCAACGGGCTTATTGGCTACTTGTTCTATTACCCATGCTACGCCCGCTTCATTTATTGCACATCAGCCTTCTAGAAGTATGGTTGAAGAAATAGCGAATGATTTCTTGAAAACAGACATTGATGTTTTTGTAGGGGGGGGTAGAAATCACTTTGCAAAGCGTAAAGATGGTAGAAACTTAATTGATAGTTTGAGAGCTAAAAATTATCAAATAGCCAACAATATTGATGACGTAGAAAAAGTAAAATCTGGCAAATTAGCAGGGTTTTTAGCAGATGAAGAACAAGTAAAAATATCAGAAGGGAGAGGTGAGCAGTTATTAAAATCTACTAAAACAGCGTTGAATATTTTAAAGCAGAATAAGAAAGGCTTTTTTGTAATGATTGAAGGCTCACAAATAGATTGGGGTGGACATGCTAATGATACTCAGTATATTATCAATGAAATGACTGATTTTGATAAAGCCATTGGTGAAGCATTTGATTTTGCAGATAAAGATGGAAACACGTTAGTAATCATCACTGCCGACCATGAAACAGGAGGTTTTTCATTGATTGATGCTGATAAAGAAGGACATATTGAAGGAAAGTTCACTACAAAAGGTCATACGGGTGTAATGATTCCTGTGTATGCTTATGGAGTAGGAGCAGAAGCTTTTTCTGGCATTTATTTCAACAATCAGATTTTTGATAAAATGTTGAATGCCTATAATTTTAAGAAATAATTTTCTTGGATGGTCATCCTAATTTAAAATGACCATCCAAAAACTATTTACTTAGCAAACGATAGATTTCCGCTTGTGAACGTAAGCGTAAAGCAGTTTCATCTTTTGGGAAAAATACATTGTTTGATGAATCATCAATCGCAACAGCTTGAATGGTGTCGCGGAGCTGTAAATCAATGATTTGTAATATTTCTTGTTTGATAGTTTCATTATAAATAGGAAAACACACCTCAATTCTTCGATAAATATTTCTATCCATCCAATCCGAAGAACCCATATATACTTCTTTATTTCCTTGATTATGGAAGATAAAAACCCTACCATGTTCCAAGTATTTATCAATAATTCTGCGTACACTAATATGCTCGCTCATGCCTACAATGCCGGGGATTAAACAGCAGATTCCTCTGATAATTAGATTGATTTTTACACCAGCATTTGACGCTTCATATAGTTTACTAATCAGCACTCGTTCCTCTAAATTATTCATTTTGAGGGTAATAGAAGCAGGTAATCCATTTTTAGCATTATTAATTTCTCGGTCTATTAAAGCGATAAACTTATGCTGTAAGTTGAATTGAGCAACCAATAAATGTTTGAAATTACTAATATCTGAAATGTTTGGTTTTCGTTTCTTTTTACTGAGAAAGCGAAAGACCAATTCCATTTCTTGAAGCATTTCTTGATGAGCTGTCAATAGAATATGGTCTGTGTAAAATCGAGCAGTACTTTCGTTGAGATTGCCAGTGGCAAGTAAGCCGAAGTAATAGGTTTTCTTACCCATTTTTTTCTTGATTAAAGCGATTTTTGCATGGACTTTCAGAGATGGTACGCTGTAGATGATTTTTACACCTTCGGCTTTCATTCTTTTTGCCCATTTGATATTATTTTCTTCATCAAATCTTGCTTTCAATTCAACTAACACAGTCACTTTTTTGCCATTTTTTGCCGCGCTAATTAATGCATTTACGATTCTTGAATCGCTGGCAACTCGATACAGGGTTACATAAATTTCTTCGACATTCGGGTTGATAGCCGCTTCATTAAAAAAACGAAGTACTGTATCATAAGACTGATAAGGCGCATGAAAAATCATATCTCCCTGACTAATTTCATCAAAAAGTGTTTTGTCTTCAGCAATTTGATGAGGAATAGCGAGCCAATTGTCGTATTTCAAAGTAGCATGATGAATGGGAATGGAAAAGAAATCTTTTAAATTATGATAACTTCCACCTTCTATGATACTTTGTTTTTTCAGATTAAGGTATTCCGTTAGCGTATCTAAGTGGTTTTTAGGTACTTTGGCATCGTATAAAAAACGTGTGGCAAAGCCTAAATCTCTTTTCGCAATTTGTTTTTCTAGCTTTTCTACTAAATCACCTTTATAGTCATCTTCCAATGTCAAATCTGCATCTCTCGTAGTTTTAAAAGTATAAAAACCTGTGATGGTTGATTTCTTAAAGACTAGATGAAGATGCTCTTTGATAATATCTTCTAAAAATACAATGTATTGTATTTTATCCTTAACGATACTGTGAAATCGTGGTAAATCATTCGATGGAATATTAATGATTTGAATTTGTTCTTCTGGGTGTTTTTCAGATGATAATACAGCTAAGGCATACAGTTTATTGTTTTCAGGGAAAAAGCTTTTATCGCTTTTTAATAATGATATAGGCTGTAAAAAGGCAAGTACTTGCGTAAAGAAATATTCTCTTGTAGCATCCAAAATAGTAGTAGGGATGGGTTCATTATAAACAAGATGGATATTGTTTCCCTTTAAGGCAGGTAATATTTGTTCTGAAAGCGTTTTCCCAAAACTTTGCAACTGACGGTTCACAATCTCTTTGATTTGATTGAGAACCTCTTTGTTTTTTCCAGCATCGTCCAGCTCATCTTTTTCCGAAAGCTTTTTTAGCGCCATCAGAGCTGGAACTCTTACTCTGTAAAACTCGTCTAAGTTTGAAGAATAAATAGAAAGAAATTTTATTCTTTCTAATAATGGTACTTCATTTCGTTGGGCTTCGATTAATACTCGTTCGTTAAAGTATAACCAGCTAATATCTCTGTCGAAAAATGTAAAATCTTGCATGAAATATGAGGGAATAATTAAGTAGATTAAAGCTACTAGAAATCGGATAAGATTGAAATACTTTTAATTTTCTTAACAAGATATTAATTTAAAAAGACATCATATCAGTTTATAAACCAAGTTTCATCGCAGCATTATGTTGTTTGATATTTTCAAGGCGAGTATAACGAATAATCATGGCCGATGTTTTATGTTTTGTTTGTCTCATTACCTCACTGTCGTCGGCTCCGTTGAGTTTAGCAATGGTTATAAAAGATGCCCTAAGGGAATGGGCAGAATATTTTTCACCTAAATAGCTTTTCACTAAATCATTTACCGTTTTATCGTTGAGCCTTTCGTCTGTTAATTGGTTTCCCTTTCTAATCCTAACGAATAATGGACCTGTAGTTCTTTCTAATGTAGTCATCCAATTTTGTAAAGTTCGTACTGGGCAAAGGACTGTCTCTGGACTATAGAATATTGCTTTTTCTTCGTAGTCGCCATATTGATTGGTTTTACTTGTTCCCATTGATACAATAAGCCCGTCTTCTGAAAATGTTAAATCTTCCAAGTTTAAAGCCACTAATTCTGAGCGTCTGAACGCCCCAGTAAATCCTAATAACAAAATAGCCTTGTTACGTAATAAAGTATGGGTGTCTGTTTTTATACTACGCAACACATTTTTGATTTCTTTGATATTAAAAGCAGGGGCTTGCTTTTGACGAATACCATTTGTCCTTTTAATCCCTTCCATCACCGCTCTGAATTGGCGGTCTTGCAGTGGAACATCTACATTATTCAAATGATGTAATTTGGCAATGGCTGCAAAACGACGATTGATAGTTGACCACTTATGAGTATCTGCTAAATATGCTGCATAGCCAGCCAAAGTAGTAGCCGAAATAGGCATCATTGTGAGGTTATTTTTTTCGCACCAATCTTTGAGATGCTTTAAATCTGCTCGATATGCTCTTTGTGTATTTGCTGCACCTTCTAAACCTTTGCGACCATAAGCATCTATTTTTTCAGCGAGTGTCTGAATATTTGCCAAAGTCTGATTATCCACAGTTGAGATTTCTTGCATCGCTGATTTTGGTTTAAGCTTTACAAATATACTTTTAGTTATGATAATGTTTAATTATCGGAAGTAATAATACAACTATAAAAACTCCATTTTAAATACATAGTTATAGGATAGTGATTTTTACTTTGGTATGACGTTGTATTTTTTGGAAGTCAGATTTATTGAAAGTGTAAATTTCAGTACAACCATTATTCTCTGCAATTGCTGTATGTAGGCAATCATTGATATGTTGAAAGCCAATCAATTTTGCTAATTGAATACCTCTGATAAAATCTGTTGTTGTATAAGCAACCGGCTTTGCAATCATAAAGTCTTGAATCATTATTTCGACATCAGATTCTCGACAACCTAAACGATTAGCAACATAGCTAAGCTCCTGTAAGGTTAGAAGTGATGTAAAAAATACCTTATCTTTTATGGCTTGTTCGTAAACGGCAATCGCTTTACTATGGCTAAGTTGGTTTTGATTAAATAAATAGTTGATTAGAACATCGGTATCAAAATAGAGCATAACATTATAAGTTTACTTCATTTGCCAAGGCATATAAGTCTAAACCTTCAGGAACACTAATCGCTTCATTTTTCAATCTTGTTAGTTCCGTTCTTTTAAACATTTCTGTATAATCAATATCCTTATTTTGCTCGCTTTCTTTTACGGTAATGTCTATCATTACAGTAGAGCCAAATAAAGATTTAATTGATTTTACAATATTTGGTAATGCGTTGACAGGAATTTTAAAAGTAGCCTCCATGATATTATTGTTTTATCAAATTTACTTTATTATAAAATATGTTGGTTAAACTTTAGCAATTATTAACTCAACATTTTTATGTGAAAACCTTTATAACTAATCTTTAAACAAATTTTGTTATTTAGTCTGAAAAAATATTGAATAATTCCAATATTTTTTCAGACTTTTGTTTTATAAAGTCTCAAATTGAGACAATAATAAATTTTACCTTTCAAAAATTCAATTTTATACCAACCTTCTATTTACAATGAAAAAGAAAACATCCATAATACTGTCGTTATTGCTCATGAGCTTGTCTCCTATGTTGAGTTTTAGTCAGAAAAAAACTGTTACTGCTGCTCCTATCATAGCCAACTCTAGCACTGGCGTTGTGCAGACTGAATTTGGTAAAGTAAGAGGCTATGTTCATAAAGGCATCTATACTTACAAAGGGATTCCTTATGCCGTATCAGAACGCTTTATGCCTCCGAGTAAACCAAAAGCGTGGGAAGGCGTAAGAAGTTCAATGACTTATGGTCCAGTATGTCCGATGGATGCAACGACTTCGGTAAACGATGTAATTGAGTTCGCATTTAATCACAATTGGGGCTATACTAATGAAAGTTGCCAAAGCCTTAATGTTTGGAGTTCAGGAATCAACGACCAGAAAAAACGACCAGTGATGGTGTGGCTTCATGGTGGTGGTTTTACAGCAGGTTCTTCTATTGAACTCCCTTCTTATGATGGTGAAAATTTGAGTAAAAAAGGCGATGTAGTGGTTGTATCTTTAAACCACCGTCTGAATATTTTGGGCTTTTGCGATTTATCGGCTTATGGTGATAAATATAAATATTCTGCCAATGTTGGCATCATGGATTTAGAGGCGGCTTTACATTGGTTAAAAGCAAATATTGCTAATTTTGGTGGCGACCCTAATAACGTAACGATTTTCGGTCAATCGGGCGGTGGTGCTAAAGTAACAACGTTGATGTATGCCCCTTCAGCAAAAGGCTTTTTTCAGAAAGCTATTGTACAAAGTGGAAGTTACAGAACTAGTTTCTTAGAAAAAGAAGATGCTCAGAAAGTAAGTGCAGCTTTATTAGAAGAGTTAGGATTACAGCCTAGTCAAGTAGATTCTTTGCAAAAAATACCATACGATGTTTTAAATGCAGCGGGCAAAAGAGCTCAGCAAAAAGTACAAGCCAAAATGAAAGCAGAAGGAAAAGCTTTTGTGGGTGGTGGTTTAGGCTGGGGACCAAGTCATGATGGAAACTATTTACCTTATCAGCAAGTAGATCCAGCAGGGATTGAAATTTCTAAAAATATTCCCTTATTGATTGGTTCAACAAAGAATGAATTTATGGCATCGCTGATTAACCCTGCTATTAGAAATTTTTCAACAGACGAAGCGAAGGCATTTTTACAGAAAAAATACGGAGATAAAACAGAAGCTTATTTAAAAGCAGTGGAGAAAGCTTATCCTAATACGACTAAACCATCTGACTTAATAGATATTGATGTGTCAACGTTTCGTCCAGGGGCTGTTAAACAAGCAAATATGAAAGCTACTGCTGATGCCGCACCCGTTTATATGTATATGTTTACTTGGCAGTCGCCTATCATGGATGGTATGTACAAGGCTATTCACTGTATCGAAATCCCTTTTGTATTTGATAATATCGCTCGTTGCGAAGAAATGACTGGAGGCGGAAGTAGTGCTTATGCTCTTTCCAATAAAATCAGTCAGGCTTGGATAAACTTCGCTAAATCGGGGAATCCAAATCACAAAGGCTTACCAACTTGGCAAAAATATTCTGCTGAAAATGGTGCAACTATGATTTTGGATAATGAATGTGTTCAAAAATTTCATCATGATAAAGACTTACTTGAAATAACGGCAGGTAAGTAATCTAATCTTTAGATATTTTTTAAAACGGTTTGGACGATAAGTCGAAACCGTTTTTTATTTAATGGGTCTTGGGGAAAGATAATGCAGAGTTTATCACATTACATCTATTTGGTAAGGCTTAAAGAAAAGAGATTTACAAGAATAGATTAGCTTTTTGGTATCCTAAATTTCATTTTTAACACAAATTGAGACATTTTGAATAACTTTTGAACAGAAAAATCAAATAATTATTCTTCACTTTGTCCTGCTAATTATGAGAATACTGTAATAATAAAAAAATCTAAAGAATGAAAAGCATTGAAAAACACTAGCAAACAATTCAAAATAATTCATAAATAAATTTTAATCGCATGAAAATTGTCAAAATATTACTGAGCCTTCTGGTTTTCAGTTTATTGTCTCAAAGTATAGTGGCACAATCAGCCCCAAGAGAAATTTGGTCAGTTGAAAAGGCAAATGCTTGGTACAAAACAAAAGGCTGGTTGCGTGGTAGTGATTTTATACCAAGCACAGCCATCAATCAATTAGAAATGTGGCAAGCAGAGAGTTTTGACCCCACCACTATCGACAGAGAATTAGGTTATGCTGAAAGCATCGGAATGAATTCTATGAGAGTTTACCTACATCATTTAGCGTGGGAAGTTGACCCTAAAGGATTTAAAAGTCGTGTTAACCAATATTTGACAATCGCTAACAAGCATCATATTTCTACGCTTTTTGTATTATTTGATGATTGCTGGAACCCAACATACAGTGCTGGGAAACAACCTGCGCCAAAACCTGGAGTTCATAACTCGGGATGGGTACGTGACCCAGGTGAATTGATTTTCAATGACCCGAAAGTCATTGAGAAATTAGAAGCATATGTAAAAGATGTTTTGACAACTTTTAAGAATGATAAGCGAATAGTATTATGGGATTTATACAATGAACCTGGCAATTCAGGCTATGGCAATAAGAGTATGCCGTTGCTAGAAAAGGTATTTATTTGGGGTAGAGAAGCCAACCCAAGCCAGCCACTTTCTGCAGGTGTTTGGAACTGGAGTTTGAAAGAACTATCTGATTTCCAGATTAAAAACTCAGACGTTACTACTTATCATAATTATGGTGATTTACAGAATCATACTGATGATATAGCGAAGCTAAGAACATTATCAAAGCGACCACTGCTTTGTACTGAATACATGGCCAGAAGCAGAAATAGCTTATTCAGCAGTATTATGCCTTTATTAAAGAAAGAGAATATCGCAGCCTATAACTGGGGTTTAGTAGCAGGAAAAACCAACACGATTTACGCTTGGGACAAGCCAATGCCTAATGGAAACGAACCAGAATTGTGGTTCCATGATATTTTCAGACCAGACGGAACGGCTTATAAACCAGAAGAAGTAAAGGTAATTAAAGCGCTTACAGGCAAAAAGTAAGCGATATTGATAGATTTAGGAATTCGGTTAGGGCTATCTATTTTTTTCGATAGCCCTAACCGAATTTTTTATAACTACCTGATTACTAATGATATTTGATAATATACCTCAATAAATTCTTAGAGGGTAGCGTTTTAAAGAAGTTCAAAGCAAATAAATCTTTAAAATACTGTATGATAAGTTTTAATTTTGTCGAGTTTTCAGTACTTTTAATCGTTGTAAATAGTTGTTAAACAGAATTATGACTGTGTTTAATTAGAAAGTAATTCTTCAAATATCACGTTTTTTTTAATTCAGTCATTTTTATGGTATAGTTTTTGTCAATTTAGTTATAAGAAACAATCCAAGATATGTTCAGCTTTAATTCTCAAGTTAATGTGAATCACCTCAATAATATTTACGGAGATGATGTAACAATTGTAAAAATAATGTTTGAGTCTTTTTTAGAAGATAGTTTACCTATTTGGGAGGATATTCAGACTAAACTACAACAAAAAAAGTTTGCCGAAGTAGGCGGATTAGCCCATCAATTTAAACCATGTTTCTCGATGATTGGCTTTCCTGAAATTAGCCCAAAAATTCATGAATATGAGCTTTATGCAAAAGGGAATCCAACAGGAGACGAATTAATAAGACGTTATAATGCACTTTCGCCAGAGGTAGTTAAAGTAAAAGAGATTGTAACCGAGGATTTAAAAAGAATGGAAGAAGAAGGATTATAGCCTAAAAACAACCTTGCCATTTATTAGTTATTAAAAACGAAGTATATTTGATATTCGTAAATAATAAATTTTAACATGAATCTCTTGATTCTAAAAGAAGATAGGAAATATTAAATTTCTTTAAATAGTTTTTTTATGGTTGGGTCACGAAGATATACTATTGGCATTTTTTTATTTTTGGTATTATGGATAAGTAAATTAGAGGTCACTGGGCAGTCACTTCCTGCTGATGCCTTATTAGCAAAAGCTTTAGATTCGGAAGAGTTTTTGCCCTTGCTGATTGATGCTGCAACAAAGTCGTCTCCTCAAATAAAGAGAAGTATGAATAGCGTAGATATCGCAACATCAACGTTAAAAACCAACAAAAATGTTATCTTTAGTGGAATAGGCCTTATCTCTTCATACAATTATGGTACAAACTATTCAGCCGTAAATAATACAGCAACCTCTGTTCCCGGAGCAAATTCTTTTACGACAGCACAAACTGGGTTTTACAATTTTGGGGTTGCAGCATCACTTCCTATAACCAATATTATCAACAGAAAGCACTTATTGAAATCGAGTCAGGCGCAAGTAAACATTGCATTAGCTGAACAAGAGAACCTCACGCTTGAAATTAAACAGCAAATAATAGGTTTGTATCAACAGTTAAGACTGGCAAGAAAGGTATTCATCATCAATAGCAATAACCTGCAAATTGCCAAGTCGAATAGCTCTTTGGCTGAGAAACAATTTTTACAGAATCAGATTACTATCGATCAAGTATCAAGTGTGCTTGAATCCTTTAATAAAGCAAAAGTAGAATATGAGACTGCCCTCAATAATTTCCAATTAATTTTCATGCAACTTGAAGTTGTGGTTGGGGTAAATCTTACAACATTATTACAACAGATTAAATGAGCTTTTTACATTTTATAAGACTAATTGTCAAAAATCTAAAGTGGTTAATTTTAATCCCTTGTGCTTTGGCATTTACCATTTTTTACCTTACCAGAAAAGAAAAGAAAGTATATTCTTCAGAGTCTATTATTTATACAGGGATAGCCTCTGGCTACAGTCTTAGTGGAATTATAAAAGCCGATTATTTCGCTACCAGTAACGCATTTGACAACTTACTTACCGTAATTGATTCAAGAGAGACCAAAGAAGAAGTAGCTGTACAACTACTCTCAGAACACCTTTTCTTAAAAAAACACGACCCTAACGTAATTACATGGGGAGCCTACGATGAACTACAAAAGCTAATTCCTGAATCTCTTAGAAGAAAACTTGTTAAATCAACTGTAGCCGAAACACGAGACGCTGTAGTTGCCTATATGTCAAAAAGTGAAGAGAACCCTATTTACAAACTCATTCACTCTGACAATCATTACTATTCTATTGATGTACTTAATAAAATAAAGTCTTCAAGAATTAGTAATAGTGACTTGATTAAGATTTCTTATGAAGCTAACGACCCATTTATCTGTAAACGTACACTTGAATTATTGGAGCAAGTGTTTATGTTGAAACATAGGCAGTTAAAAGAAGGTCAGACTACAAGTGCATTGACTTATTTTGAAATCGAAACTAAAAAAGCGTTTTCTAAATTAGACTCTGCTGAGCGCCTATTTTTGGCATTCAACAAAGATAACGACATCATTAACTATTATGAACAAACCAAAGCTGTAGCAGGGGAACGAGAGGTTTTATATGCGATGAACCATAATCTAGAAATGGATAAAATGGCATCAAGCTCTTCTTTAGCCAAAGTAAACGAAAATATTAAGGGTAGAACATATCAGACTTTATACGGAAGCGACGTAATCAAAGAAAGAGAGAAACTGGCAGATATCTACAGCAAAATTGCCCTTGAAGATTTAATGAACAAAAAAGGCGAGAAGAACGGCCAAATGGATAGCCTAAAGACGGTGGCTGCTCGACTTGAAAAAAAGTTGAAGTCATCTTTAGAGAATCTCTATGTGGAATCGATGACGCCAAGTGGAATACCAACCAAAACAGTATTAGACCAATGGCTAAGTACAACACTTGCTTTTGAACAAAGTAAAGCGCGTTTAACTGTAATGGATAAACGAAAAGCGGAGTTTCAAGAAGAATATAGAAAGTTTGCCCCAATGGGAGCAATGTTGAAAAAAATTGAGCGACTTATTGCTATTTCAGAACAAGAATACCTTGATTTACTCCACAATTTGAATGCCGCAAAGCTAAATCAACAAAATACAGAAATTACGGCCAAGCTTAATGTGGTAGACCCTCCGTTCTTACCATTGAAGGCCAACGCATCCAAAAGAATGGTTTTAGTAATCGTAGGTTTTTTGGTTGGCTTTGTATTGGTCTTAGCACTTATCCTTACGCAGGCGCTTATCAATAAAACTTTGATGGAACCCCAACGGGCTAAAAATATTGTCGGGCTACCCTTACTAGGCGTATACCCTTTGCTCAATGAAAATCCTTCTTTTTTATTAAAATCAAACTTGAGGTTAATGCAACAATTGCTCGCAACAGTTGACCTCACCCAGAAACCCGTTACTATTGGTTTGATTAGTACTCAAAAAAGCGAAGGAAAGTCTACCATTGCCTACTTACTAGCGAAGGAACTAACAGACTTAGACTATAGCGTAGAAACACATAGCTGGAATAATGATTATGATTTCAGAGAAAGCCTAAACGCAGATTTTTGTTTAATTGAGTTTCCTCCATTAGAAAACATGATTATCAAACCTGAATCGTTTCCAAGGTTAAATGCTACCATCTTGTTATGCAGAGCCAATAGAATCTGGACTAAAATAGATAAAGAAATGATTTCTATTTTTACTAAAACTACTGGTAACAAACCTTGGTTTATTTTAAATGGTGTTGATATAAATTTTGCAGAAGAGTATATCGGCGAAGTACCAAAGAAAAGAAATCTATTACGTGCATTTGTTAAAAGAGTAGCCAAGTTTGAGTTTGGTAATAGAAAATCTATTGATAAAATAGTAGCTGCAAATAATGCACATACTGGTAGTGTTAGGTATGAAGAGCCCAACAATAAAGCTAAAAAAAGCAACTTAATCGTCATCTTTGGGTTGATAACAGGCATTCTTTTGTCCACAGCTGCCATTTATATGTATCGCAAAAACAGCAAAACTGCTATAAAGGCTGATACGTTAGTTGTACAGAAACAGCCAGATACTACTTTTGCATCAAAACCAGACGATGGATTTGGCGCTACTACTGACTTCAATACTCCCGCACAAACATCGGAGAATACAGTAGCACCCATATCATCTACCAATAATTATTTTGTTGTTGCAGGTAATTTTAGTAGTGAAGCCAATGCTAAAGCGTATGTAAAAGAGCTCAATAACACAGGTTTCCCAAATGCTCAAATAATTACTCCAAAACAAGGAGAAAGTTCTGTTCGAGTAGCTTTTGCAGCTTTCTCTTCACAGACCGAAGCATTGGCTGAAGCAAAAGAGATTAACAGAAAATTTGGCAAAAAGAGTTGGGTTTACACTGAAAAGAAATAACTATCATTGTAATGTGAAGACGAAAAACCTGCATGGACAAAAATTTATTTTATACTTCAAGAAATAAATTAGGTAATATCTGGCTTATTCCAGCTATCATGTTTGCTGTTTTTATGGGCATTGTCATTGCTAAAAAAGGTATTGCCATTGGCTTTCTCTTGTTGGTTTTGCCCTTTGCCGCAGGCTTCATGATTTTGATATTTTTTAGACCACGTCTCGGAATTATTGGTTTCTTGATTTATTGTTTTGTTATGCCCACCATTGGTAGGCATATAGCAGGGCTACAAGTTGGTTTAGGGATGGAAGCATTGTTATTTGTCACCCTATTTGCCGTAATATTCCATCAGAGTAACAGGTTCCGAAAAAGACATTTGAATATAGATTTGTTTTGGGTAATCGTGGCTTGGGGAATTATGACTATTCTGCAAATTGGAAACCCAGAAAGACCTAGCATCTTGGGATGGGTTTATGAAATGAGAACGCTATTGTTGTATTGGATTCTCACTGTTTCATTATCCATACTATTGCTAAATAAGAGATCAGACATTGATTTATTTCTTAATATCATCATCCTATTTTCTTTTGCTGGAGCATTGTATGGTATGAAGCAATTGTACATTGGACTTGATGATGCCGAAAATACTTGGCTGGAAAACGGAGGGAAAGTAACACACGTTATCTTCGGGAAATTAAGAATTTTTTCATACTATTTTGATGCCGCCCAATTTGGAGCTTCTCAAGCTCAATTAGCTATCATGTGCATTATCTTGGCTACGGGTCCGTATAGTTTCAAGAAAAAATTATGGTACTTTATCGCAGGGATGTTTATCCTTTATGGCATGTTGATTTCTGGTACTAGGGGTGCAATGTTTGCTTTAATTGGAGGGGGATTTGCTTTTTTAGTATTGATAAAGCAAACTGAAATCTTGATTGTTGGTGCTGTTGTTGGGCTAACCTTTATTGGAATACTAAAATATACTAATATCGGAAACGGTAGTGCCGAGATTGTACGTCTTAGGAGTTCACTAGACCCCGATGACCCATCGTTGCAATTAAGGTTCATGAATCAAAAGCGATTAAGCGATTATCTGAGTTCTAAGCCTTTTGGAGCAGGAGTTGGCACCATGGGACAATGGGGAGAATCATTCAATAGCGACAAGTATATTTCACATATCGCCCCTGATAGTTTATATGTAAAAATATGGGGTATGTACGGTATTGTTGGTTTTCTAACTTGGTTCGGAATAATGTTGTATATTACTGGAAAATCAGCAGGGATTATTTGGAAAACACGAGACCCCGTGCTTAAAAACCAGTTGATATGCTTATGTGCTGGTTCAACAGGGATATTATTATGTAGTTATGGCAATGAAGTATTGAATACCATGCCTACATCGGCAGTTGTATATATTAGTTGGGCATTAATCTGGCTGAGTCCACGATGGGATACACCTGTCAATAAAGCAGATGATATTGCCTTAAATACGCCCGAAATATCTGACAAGTACGAATATTCAAATGATTTTTAAAGGAACCAAAACCATTAAATAACAAAATGATACAGCAAATAGGTACCGCTATCCAATTAATCATCCTTGTTTACTTATCTATTCAGATATTTTACTTGCTCTTTTTTGCATTAGCAGGAACATTTGCGAAGAAAACACATTTTCCAAAGGCAAGTAAACTCAGAAAAATTCGCATTTTTATTCCCGGTTATAAAGAGGATGCTGTTATCATTGCGACAGCCCGTGAAGCCATCAAACAAGACTATCCAGCAGATTTATTTGAAGTCGTAATCATTGCAGACTCATTCAGTGAAAAGACTCTTAGTACTCTTCGTTCTTTACCCATCAAAGTAATAGAAGTAAGCTTTGAGAAAAGTACCAAAGGAAAAGCCTTACAAAAAGCCATTGAAGCCACCATCAATGACCCAGTCGATATCTTATTAATCCTTGATGCGGATAACCACATGGCGCAAGGATTCCTACATGCCGTAAACGATGCTTTTGAACAAGGATACGAAGTAGTACAGGGGCATAGAACGGCTAAAAACCTTCAAACTCCTTTTGCCTTATTGGATGCTTGTACAGAAGAAATGAATAACAACTTTTTCCGCCGTGGTCATGTAGCAGTAGGCTTACCTTCAGCATTGATTGGTAGCGGAATGGCATTTGACTGGAAATTATTTGTAGATTTCATACAAGATATTGGCGATACTTCGGGTGAAGACAAAGAATTAGAATTTAGAATTGCCCGACAAGGTAAACAAATAGCTTTCTTGGATGGACAATATGTATATGACGAAAAAGTAGCCAAGTCAGATGTATTCGTTCAACAGCGCAGTAGATGGTTTGCCATGCAAATTGAAGTTTTAGAGAAGTACTTTGTAGAAGGCTGGGTACAGCTTTTTAAAGGAAATATCGCCTTCTTTAATAAAGCATTTCAAACCTTGATATTTCCGAGGGTAATGCTTGTAGCAGTAATGTTACTTTGGTTGGCGGTTTCTTTTATTGTTTCTTCAAGATACCTAAATTACAGCATAGGCTTATTTATTCTCTTTGCTATTTCGCTATTATTAGGGATTCCTACAAGATGGTATAACAGACAACTTTTGATGGCATTTTTACAAATACCTGGAGCGATAATTTCTATGATGAAAGCCATGATGAAAATCGGTAAAGCACGTAAGCAATTTATCCATACGCCTCACGGAGATAGTGAGCATTAAACAGTTAAAAATATGCCTTGGGGAGTCATAGCCATACCAGCCATCATTTGCCTCACATGGGGCTTTATGCAAGGTTTAAAAACTAAAAATAGAAGAAATGTCAGAAAAAGTTGAAGCATATATCGTTATTGCACAACAAGAATGGGCATTAGACTTGGGAAGTAATGCCAGAAACTTGGCAGTGGAGTTTAGCAAGTCTAAACCTGTGTTGTATGTCAATCCAGCAATGGGCATCAAGACGCTCCTGACTCAAACAAAAACTGCCCATGAAAAACAGCGATTAAAAATTTCGCTGGGTTTTGGGGAAGATACCGTCAAAGTCGGCGAGAACTTATGGGTTCATACGCCTTCTACGATTAGCTATTCTGTCAATAAGCTGAAGAATTTAAGCCTTTATAATTTCTTAAATGAACGCAATGGTAAAGGTTTTTTTAAGAGTTTGAACAATGCGCTTAGAAAATTGGGGTGGCATCATGACAAAGTTGTAGTACTGAATGATAGTCAAATCTTTACTGGCCTTTTTACCAAAAAATATCTCCAACCATTATTGAGTTTTTACTACATCAGAGATAATTTGGTTGAACATCCCTACTTTAAATATCATGGTACTAGGCTTGAACCTGAAACTGTCGCATTAGCAGATGCTGTTTTTGCCAATTCAGCATACTTAGCTGACTATGCACGAAAGCATAATCCCCTTAGTTTAGATATTGGTCAAGGATGTGAAACAGATATTTACCAAGCAGACTTTACTTATACCGAGCCTACTGATTTGGCTAGTATTCCTCATCCTAGAATTGGCTATGTGGGTTTTCTGACAGGCGAAAGATTAGACATTAAATTGCTTGAAAACATAGCAGATGCAAACCCTACTTGGCAAATAGTGCTAATCGGCCCAGAAGAAATCATGTTTCAACAAAGCCGCTTACACAAAATCAAGAATGTACATTTCTTAGGTTCAAAAGATTCAAGCCAGTTGCCATCCTATATGCAGTACTTGGATGTATGCATGAACCCTCAATTGGTAAATGCTTTGACAATAGGAAATTACCCAAGGAAGATAGATGAATACTTGGCCATGGGAAAACCAACCGTAGCAACAGAAACACCAGCGATGAAAATGTTTTTACCACATGTAGAGCTGGCTCTGGGAACAGAAGGGTATAATAAAGCCATCAGTAAGGCTTTATTACCACAAAGCGAAGAAGCAAGAAAAGCCGCTATTGTCTGTGCAAAAAGCCATACTTGGGAAGCTTGTGTAGCACAGATTTATTCAGTACAAGAACAATTGCTGAAAAGCTAGCTTAAACGAAATCAACAGATATATTCCTGTTTTTATTCAAAAACAAACACGGAATTCTCAGCAAAACATATTTACTACCACATATGGACATTCAGAATATCATCTTAAAACTAAAAAACAAACATTTCTTGTCTCTTCTGGGTAATGGTTCAATGTCTGTTTTGGCAATGTTAACTGTGAGTATATTACTCCGTAATATGGAGCCTGGGGAAATTGGCTATTGGTTTTTCTTTCAGTCAGTCTTTGTTTTATTGGATACTTTTAGGGTTGGCTTCTTACAGATTGCCATGATAAAGTTTTATACTGGTGCTGAAAAAAGCAGAGCTGATACTGTATTAGGGTCTGTTTGGTTTTTGAGTTTATTGATTACAGGAACGCTCGTTGGTGTAAATATTATCGCAGCATTCTTTTTGCCTTATATTGATAGTATCGGTATTATTAGCATTATCAAATGGTTTGGTATTACGTTCTTATTTACTTTGCCTTCTGCGATTGCCTCTTGGATTTCACAGTCGGATGAACGCTTTGATAGGCTTTTATTATTGCGTTTTATTACCCAAGGAGCATTTATTATCATGGTTTTGCTTGTTATCTTTTTTATGAAACTAAGCCTTGATTTGTTATTAGTTATCAATGCATTGAGCTCTGGTATCGTAAGTTTATATTGTATTTTTAAAGGTTGGACACGCATCAGTACATTGAGCAAGAGGACAAGAGAAAGCATCATGGAGCTATTCCATTTTGGGAAATACAGTGTAGGAACTACTATTAGCACAAACTTACTTAGAAGCTCGGATACTTTTATTATTATGTCGGTTTTAGGGGCAGCAGGGCCAGCCGCTGTAACGATGTACACTGTTCCGATGCGTTTGATGGAAATCATAGAAATACCTTTAAGAAGCTTTTTGTCAACAGCCATGCCTTCTATGTCAGGGGCATTCAATAGAGGGAATAAAATAGAAGTCGTAGAAATCATGCAAAAGTATGCTGGAACGCTTACGCTAGCGTTATTTCCAGTATCTGTCGTGGCAATTATATTCGCCGATTTTGCTATTACGCTATTAGGAGGAAAACAATATTCTGGTACAAATGCTGTAGTTGTCTATCGTATTTTAATGTCATTTGCACTATTTTTTCCTATAGATAGGTTTCTGGGCATTACCTTGGATATTATCCATCAACCCAAGATTAACTTTTATAAAGTATTAGTAATGCTTGCGATAAATGTTACTTTTGACTTCATTGGTATTTATGTTTTCGGAAATATCGTCGGTGTAGGTTTAGCCACTTTATTTACATTTTTATCAGGTGTGGCGTTTGGATATTATTGGTTAAGAAAATACCTTGATTTTACGCTATTCGGATTTTTTAAAACTGGATTTATCGAAATTAGAATGATATTGCAGGAGTACGTATTCAAAAACAAAACAGTTGGATAATGAAGATTGCCCATTTGATTTTAGCTCATGCAAATCCTTTGCAATTACAAAGATTAGTAAATCGTCTGGCTCATCCAGATGCAGATTTTTATATCCATATAGATTTCAAAACAGATATTACTCCGTTTCTTGCTTTGGCTAATGACCATGTAACCCTTGTCAAAAAGCGTGAAAGTGTGTATTGGGGTGCGTACAGTATTGTACAAGCAACAGTAAATAGCATGGAAGAGATATTACTATCTGGAAAACAATACGATTATATTAATTTGCTAAGTGGACAAGACTATCCATTAAAAAGCACAGCTGAGATACACCAATACTTTGAGGAAAATCCGGGAAAGGCTTTTATGGAGACTTTAATTATTGAGCAAGAATGGCACGAGGCAATTCAAAGGGTAACAAAATATCATTTAACTAATTATAATTTTTGGAGAAAACATACTGTAGAAAAATATCTTAATATGCTTTTGCCTAAAAGAAAAATGCCCAACAATCTGATTCCTGTTGGGCGTTCTCAATGGTTTGCTATTACTCAAACGCATGCTAAGTATATCGTAGATTATTTAGCACAACACAAACATGTAAGACGTTTCTTTGAACTTACATGGGGAAGTGACGAATTCGTATTTCAGACACTCCTTTATAATTCTATTTACCAAAAAGATATGGTAAATGATAACCTTCGCTATATAGACTGGTCGGAAGGGCAATCTAGTCCTAAAATATTTACTATCAATGACTTACCAACCCTTCTTAACTCAGGAAAACTCTTTGCGCGTAAATTCAATGAAGCAGTAGATGCTACCATTTTAGATAAACTAGATTCACTATAACATCACAGGTAAGCCCGTTCTTACAGATTCGTCACAAGCAAAAGCAATGCGAAGGCTATTTACAGCGTCTTCCAGATGGTCTGTCAAGTCCATGTCTTCTTGAATTGCTTTTAAGAAAAAACGTTGTTCACGATTACACAATTCCTGATGGTCTGGCTCATCAGTAAGGTTAATCCACTCATCAGCTTTTACAAAAGCATTTTCGGAATTAATATCTGAATAATGGACTCTTAAAGATTCCGTTTTGGTATGAGAATCTACATTATCAGACTTTCCAGCCCCGCCAGCTTCTTTGGCTACAATAGACACACAACCTTTTGGACCGATAACGTCTTTGATAAAAAATGCGGTTTCGCTCATCATAGGACCCCAACCAGCCTCGTACCAACCTACAGAACCATCTTCAAAACGAATCTGTAATTGTCCATAATTATAATTTCCTTCGGGAATATCCTCTGTCAATCTCGCTCCAATCGCATTTACTTGTATTGGTTTCGAGCGTGTCATTTGGCACATTACATCAATATAATGCACACCACAGTCCACAATCGGACTTAAACTTTTCATCAGGTTACGGTGTACATTCCACATCACCCCATGACTTTGCTGATTCAAGTTCATCCGCATAACCAAAGGCTTACCCATTTCTTGAGCAATTTCTACAAACTTTTCCCAAGAAGGATGGTGTCTTAGGATGTACCCGACTGCTACTTTCTTTCCTTTTTCGGCTGCAAAATCAGCTACTCTTTTTGCTCCTTCTACGGTATCTGCCAAAGGCTTTTCGATAAATACATGACAATCAGCTTCTAAAGCCATCATTGCAAATGCTTCGTGTGTATCCGGATAAGTAGAAATACAAACGGCATCAGGTTGTGTAGCGGCTAGTGCTTCAGCATAATCACTAAAAAGTGGATAGCCCCCACCCAAACGTTCGTTGAGTACCTCTTTACTTTTTCCAGTAGAAACGATTCCGCAAATTTCAAAGCCTTCGGTTTGCTGATATGCAATAGCATGAGAAGCTCCCATATTACCGCAACCCACTACGAGGACTTTGATAGATTGTTTTTGAAGTGTCATGAAATTTGAATATTAAAATTGAGATTACGATTATCAAAACTAATTACATCAAAGATAACAATTATCCTGTTTTAGTCACAAATATGTTATTTGTATCCATTTTTCTATTTAAAATTAATAAAATGATTAATTTTAAATAAACAATCAGCAATATATTGCATTGCAGGTCAAAACACTGTAAGGTATACAGATTAAAAAATATAGATTTGTATAGATTTAATATTAACAAACCTTTAAATGTAATGAAAAGACGCTCTGCAATTAAGAACTTATCGATGGCTATAGGTGGCTTGGTAAGTTTACCTACTTGGGCTTCGGGTTGGACGAGCCAAAGTATCGGACAATTTTCTACTTTAGCCATCAATGATGAAGCTCTTCTAGCTGAGATTGTAGAGACCATCATTCCAGAAACGAATACCCCCGGTGCCAAATCATTAAAAGTACATCAATTCGCCATGCGCATGATTAATGATTGTTATGGCGAAGGCGCGCAGAATACGCTCAAACAAGGTCTTGTGTTAGTCAATGAACTTTCTCAACAAATAAATAATAAGACTTTTCTGGAAAGTAATGTCAATCAACGTACCAATGTATTACTTAAAATGAATACTGAGGCTAATCCTGTAGCAAAGCAATTTGCAGACATGATTAAACGATTGACAATTCAGGGCTACACCAATTCAGAATATTATATGGTGAATCAATTGAAATTCAATATGGCTCCTGGTTATTATCATGGCTGTGTACCGATTCCTAGATAGCCTTCAGTCGTCGGTCATCAGCTTCGGCCTAAAATTTTAAGGTGATGTTAATTCACAACTCATTCACTCAATTATTAAATGAATCATAAGATGTCATATTTAAATATCAACGCTATAAAAGACCGTACATTTGATGCCATCGTGATTGGCTCTGGGATTAGCGGTGGTTGGGCTGCAAAAGAACTAACAGGAAAAGGACTAAGAACCTTAGTATTGGAACGTGGCCGTGATGTAAAGCACGTTACCGACTACCCTACCACGATGATGAATCCTTGGGAGTTTGAACACCTTGGTCAATTGCCAAAAGCGATTAAAGATGCCAATCCTATTGTCAGTAGATGTTATGCTTTCAACGAAGACGCAGCCCATTTTTTCGTAAAAGATGCTGAACATCCTTATGTACAAGAAAAACCCTTTGATTGGATTAGAGGCTATCAGGTAGGTGGGAAATCGTTGATGTGGGCAAGAGGTACACAACGCTGGTCAGAACATGATTTTGATGGCCCTGCTCGTGATGGCTTTGCGGTAGATTGGCCCATTCGTTATGCAGATATTGCTCCTTGGTATAGTTACGTTGAAAAATTTGCAGGGATTTCAGGGAATAAAGATGGGCTTGCAAGTTTACCAGATGGCGAATTTTTACCACCCCACGAGATGTCTTGTGTAGAAAAGCACTTTAGTGAACAAACAGCCAAGCATTATAATAATACTCGTCCTGTAATTATCGGACGATGTGCGCACCTTACCAAACCTCAACCAATTCATTTACAACAAGGTAGAGGGCAGTGTCAAAACCGTTCCTTGTGCCAACGTGGCTGTCCTTATGGTGGATATTTCAGTAGTAACTCTTCTACCCTACCTTGGGCGGCTCGTACTGGCAAAATGACATTGAAGCCTGATTCAGTAGTACATTCTATCATTTTTGATGAAAAGAAAAACAAAGCAACAGGCGTTAGGGTGATTGATGCGCATACGAAGGAAATGACGGAGTATTATGCTAAAATCATTTTTGTGAATGCGGCTACGTTGAATTCTAACTTGATTTTGCTGAATTCTAAATCAAATCGTTTCCAGAACGGCTTAGGAAATGATAATGGTTTGTTGGGTAAATATATGGCTTTCCATAATTTCAGAACTACTATTACGGCTGAGTACGAAGGGTTTTTAAATACTACTACAGAAGGTATTCGTCCAAACAGTAGTTACATTCCTCGTTTTAGAAATATTTTCAAGCAAGAAACGGATTTCTTAAGGGGCTACGCCGCAGGATTTGGCTCAAGCAGAATTACTTCAAATGATACTTCGGGCATAGGCGAATCGTTAAAAGCAAGCTTAAACGAGCAACAATATGGAAATTGGCGAGTGGGCTCACACATGATGGGCGAAACCATTCCTAAAGAAAGTAATTTTGTAGCTTTAGATAGCAATCTAGTTGATCCTTGGGGAATTCCACAATTGAAAATTTCAGTGGCTTATGATGATAATGATGAAAAAATGATTGTAGATTTTCATAATGAGATGTCTGAAATGTTAACCAAAGCTGGCTTTATCAATATCCAAACTCATGATAAGCCTAATAAAGCACCTGGACTAGATATTCATGAAATGGGCGGTGTTCGTATGGGAAAAGACCCAAAAACATCTCTGTTGAATAAATGGAATCAGTTGCATACTTGTAAAAATGTATTCGTGACAGATGGTGCTTGTATGACCTCAACGTCAACCCAAAATCCATCATTAACTTTTATGGCCATTACTGCCCGTGCTGCAGATTATGCCGTAAAAGAATTGAGAAAAGGAAACTTGTAAAGTGAGGAATTTTGAGTTTAGAATGCGGAGTGATAAATAAATCAATAAACGATGACTTTAAGTCATTTTAACATAATAAACATGAAAAAAATCAATGCGTATTTACTAATCCTAAGCTTGTTAGTAAGCTTTATTACACAGGCTCAAACCCCTAAAAAAGGTAAGTGGATTAATCTTTTTAATCAAAAAGATTTAAGTGGTTGGAAGATTTATGGTACCGAAAAATGGTATGTTGAGAATGGTGAATTGATTTGTGAAAGTGGACCAGACAAAGAATATGGCTATCTAGGTACAGAGCAAAGCTTTCAGGATTTTGAATTGAGTCTTCAGTTTAAACAAGAAGCTGACGGTAACAGTGGGGTGTTTTTTCACTCAAGCATAGAAGGTACAAAAATTACAGGCTGGCAAGCAGAAGTAGCTCCTCCAGGGCGTTGGACTGGTGGGATTTATGAGTCTTATGGTAGAGGATGGCTGATTAAACCAACAGATGATAAAGACAAAGCCTTGAAAATGGGCGAATGGAATACCATGAAAATAAAAGTGGTGGGCAATCAAGTAACAACTTGGGTGAATGGACAAGAAATGATCACCCTGAATGATGATAAAATTGGAGGACGTGCAGGTATTATTGCCCTTCAGATTCATAGTGGTGGTGGCATAAAGGTAAAATGGCGTAATATAAAAGTGAAAAATTTATAATAACTCATGTTCATTATCAGGCAATGATTAGTTGCCTGATAATGAACGTATCTTACCAATGAGTACACGAATATTAACATCATTTTGAATAATTTACGCTTGTACTTGTTAAAATAAAGCTAATGTTTTATTTTTATGTAATTAGAATATGATAGCTTCTAATTCATTAACAAATACAATCAATATGAAAGTCCTACCATTTACGATTCCAGTGCCTCATGATAAAACCATCATTGTTCAAAAGGACGTTCTCCCTCATTTTTATCCCCACTTACACAGACATCAGGAAATTCAGATTATGTGGATTCAGCAAGGAGAAGGCACATTGATTGCTGATAATAATATGCACCGATTTCGTTCCAATGAAATCTATTGGTTGGGCGCTAACCAACCTCATCTTTTTAAAAGCGAAGCCTCGTATTTTCAGCCAAAAAGCAAAAAGAAAGTAATAGCTACTGCTATTTTCTTTAACCCAAGCGGACAATTAGCTTCATTTTTCGACTTACCAGAAATTAACCTACTAAAACGTTTTCTACAACAACACTCTAATGGCTTTAAAATTCCGCAAGAAAATGTAGCGGAAGTAATTAATAAAATACTATTGATTAAAAAGAGTACTGGGGTTAGCCAAATGCTACATTTTATCGATTTGCTTAAAAGTATCGCTTTAATTCCCTCCCTTTTACCCCTTTCAATGAGTACTCAACCGCAGAACTACAGCGAAAACGAAGGCCAAAGAATCAGCAACATCTATAATTTTATCATGCAAGAATACGAAAAGCCTATCACACTTGAGGATGCGGCGAATAAAGCCCACATGACACCCCATGCTTTTTGTAGGTATTTTAAAAAACATACTCGACATACATTTTTGTCGTTTCTTAACGAAGTAAGAATCAATGAAGCCTGTAAAAAATTAACCAACAGCAACAACGAGACCATCGCTAATGTGGCTTATAGTTGTGGGTTCAATAGTATTACAAATTTCAATCGGGTATTTAAACGCATTACCACTCAGTCTCCAAGCGAATACATTGAACGCTATTTTAATAATAATGAGGGAAAATAATCTCGTCTTTGTTGTTCAAAATAACTAATTCCCTCCCTCCTATTTCCTTCTAATTAATCGTCAAACACAGCATTCGTACAGTTATCTCTATAGCAAAATCTAAAGAGATGGTCATGCATTTTCTATCAAAATATCTTATTCATAAGCTAATGTATTTTAATTAATGGTAAACCCTTGATTTTAAAATCAAGGGTTTACCATTAACAATAAAGTTCAATTTAATATTAATATTGTCATGTAAATTTTCAGCATTCATCATTTATTTCATGAGCAAAACTATTGAAATCATCTTGTACTGTTGTTAAACTACAAATATTAAATTTCAACTCTCAAATTAAATTAATTATGAAAACAAGGTTACTTACAATCGTCTTGTTAGCTATATCGCTTATGGCTAATGCTCAAATGAAATTAACGGGTAGGTTTCTGTACACCCAAAATAATGAAAAGGTGATTCCACGAGGAGTCAATGAAATGTTTATTTATGCTGCAGATAAGTCTGGATATAGCACCTATCCTGAAATTAAAAAATCAGGCGCCAATATGATACGCATTACATGGAATACGACAGGCTCAGTATCAGACCTCAAGAACTCTATTTATAACTGCGTTACCAGAGGCTCTGCCATTCCTGTAGTTACCGTTAATGATGCCACTTGTGATTTTAGTAAGCTACAAACTTGTGTAAATTTTTGGCTAAAAGCTGACGTCAAAGCGGCTATGATGGATTTTAAGAAGTGGACTGTCTTGAATATCGCCAATGAAGCAGGAGATGGCAATGTATCAAAAGCCACATATTTAAGTTCTTATAAAAGTGCTATCACACAGTTACGCAATGCGGGATATACTATTCCGATTATGATTGATGCCAATGGTTGCGGACAGAACCTTCAAATGTTAAAAGATACGTGGAGTGAATTATTGAACCATGACCCTTTGAAGAAAATCATTTTCTCAGCCCATACCTATTGGACAGATGGCGGAAATGCTAAGTTTTTGGATATGGTCAATTATGCTAAAAACAATAATATGCCATTTATTTTTGGCGAAGGACCACAGCAAAAAGCATGGGATTGTAATACCAATATTGACTATAAATATGTCATGCAGATTTGTCAAACGAATGAAATCGGCTGGTTAGCTTGGTCATGGGGAGTGGTTAAAAATGGTGACTGTCAGGCGGCTCGTTCACATGACATTACTACTGATGGCATATATGGCAATTGGGTGAGTCAATGGTCACAAGATATTGTTTTTTATAATACTTATAGTATTCAAAAGACTTCTGTTCGCCCTGCTTCTCTAACGGCCAGTAATCCATTTGCTAGGGTTGCAGCAACTGATTATGAATCAGAAAATTCTCAGAATGAAGCAGAATTATATCCGAATCCAGCAAAAAGTAACGCTACTATTTCACTCCCGAATGATGCAAGCACACAAGTACAGATTGATGTAGTTTCGATGTTGGGAACTGTGGTCAGTCAAAAAACTTATACAGTACAGTCTTGTGATAGAACCTTAGAGATAGACTTAGAAAACATAAAAAGCGGAAACTACATTATTAAATCTACCCGCGGGAATAGGGTTGCTTCTTCTAAATTAGTTATCGAAGAGTAATTGACGAAAGCATTAAAATCATCTAACCATAAAAAATACAAAAGACATCTTCAAATTACGCATGAAGATGTCTCTGTATTGTATCGTTCCGTTAGTCAGCTATATTCCTAAGATTGAAAATGTCTTTACTCTGCTAAAAAACTCATAATTTCATCCGAAAAAGGCTGTGTTCTGTAAGTTCCATTATGATTCCCTTTTACTAATTTTAAGGTAGCATTTTTGAAATATGTTTGTAGTATTTTAGGGTCTCCATTATCTAAATCCTCATCTCCACAAATAATTAATACAGGTTTTTTATGCTTCATCAATTCAGAAGGCAAGGCAACGGGCTGATATTTTTGGAGAAAACCTAAGGCTATCGTATCTGCTCCAATTGATTTGGCATAAGCAACAGCTCCTTGTGTCTCAAGATGTAAATGTGCTTTTCCGCTAAAGGCATCAGCAAACATCTTTCTCCTGTCCCACTCAGGATTGGTAAAGTATTGACCTACGCCCCCCAAAACAGATTTACTTACTCTTTTGTCTTTCGTTAATAATTTAGTCGCTACAATAGCCCCTCTTGAATAGCCGACTAAGATATAATCTTTAATTTTCAAGGCTGAAACAATACTCATTACATCTTTTACTTCAGCATCATTTTGATAATACTTATCCTCATGGGGCTTGTCGGAAGCACCATTTCCACGCAAATCTGGCACAATCACTCGAAAGCCTTTTGCTATCAAATCTTTATATAATAAAGTTTTTCGCCAGTTTGCACCCGTATTGATAAAACCATGTAACAAGACAACAGGCTTGCCTCTTCCAGTATCTTCATAAGCAATGCGTTGTCCGTCAGCAGCTTTTAAGTACTTGAAATGCTGAGCCTTTACATTGAAAGACAAAAGGATTAGCAAACAAAAAATGAATGTTTTTTGAGGACTTTTCATTAAATTATAGTTTAATTATTTCCGTTGATTTTACTATTTTGATCCGACTCCAGTTCTAATTATATTGTCAATATTACTCCACAAAAATCTCATCAACCAACAACCAAGCTTTGCCCCCTGCTCCATATTCTCCTGCTGGAATAATGCCTTTATTTTCTGCCTGTACTTTTATGAAACGAGCTTTCTTTGTGGCTATTTTAGCGCTAATTTGATTAATTCCATTCGCAGGAAAATCAGAGGTACGATATACTTCTTGATAATGAATGCCGTCTTCCGACAATGAAAAAACCAATTTATTCGGCTCCCACATTCTTTGCCAATGGTATTTCAAAATATTAATTCCTATCTGACTAATTGACTGAACACTTTCTAAATCAATGGTTGCTTCTACATTTTCTCCGCTAAAGCCCACCCATTGCATATTGTTGTACCTACTATTTCCAGCCAGTCCATTTACCAACACAAAAGGTACCGCAGGATTGTAACCAGCTTTAGGTTGATTGCCTAATGTCACCTTTTTAGCAATGGCTTTATGATAGCTAAATACCTGCTCAAATGCTTGTCCATAAGGTTTACTACCCACAAATATTTGGGCTTTCAAATATGCGCTTTTATCAATAACTATCTGATTACTATATACCTTATCATTTATCGTTGGTATTTTCCCATCTAACGTATAGTGAATAGTTGTATTAGGTAATGTACTAGCTAAATGCACCGTTGTATTACCCGATTTATCCATCAAGAAATCATACGTAAATTCCTCAAAGCGGTCGAAGAAGTTTACTTCCTTCTGAGTAAGAATAGCTCTGTGTTGACGTAATCTAACCAGAAAATCATCATAATTACGAAGTTCTTTTTGCGACCAAGCAATTTCTGACAAAGCCAACGCTCTTGGGAAAGCCATGTACTCTACATGCTTCGTTGTCGGCATATATTCCGACCAAACATTTGCTTGTACACCTTTGATATATTGTTCGTCTTCGGGTCTCAATTCAGCCGAAATAGGTTCGTAACTATATACTTTTGAAAGTGGTGTGAAGCCCGCTGCTGCCGTAGGCTCATTTGCTTGTAGTGACTGATAATAATCTAAATACAGGTGACTCTCAGGCGTCATAATTACATCATGCTTTTGCTTAGCCGCAGCAATGCCTCCTGCTTCGCCTCTCCAACTCATTACGGTTGCTTTGGGACTCAATCCACCTTCTAAGATTTCATCCCAACCGATTATTTCACGTCCTTTGCTATTGACATACTTTTCTATTTTTCTGATAAAATAGCTTTGCAATTCATGCTCATCGGCTAGATGCTCTTCTATCATACGTCTCTGGCATTTAGGACAAACTTTCCAGCGTGTTTTAGGACATTCGTCTCCCCCAATATGGATATATTTTGAAGGGAAAAGAGGGATTATTTCATCTAATACATTTTTCAGGAAGATAAATGTACTGTCATTTCCAGCACAGTAAACATCATCAAAAACACCCCAAAAAGTAGCCGTTTTATAAGAGCCTGTTGTACAACCTAAATTCGGATAAGCCGCTAATGCTGCTACTGCATGACCAGGCATTTCTATCTCAGGAATGATGGTAATATATTTTTCGGAAGCATATTTTACTAATGTTTTTACTTCTTCTTGGGTATAAAATCCACCGTATTTTTTTCCATCAAATCGATGTGGTGAGTCTTTTTTATGACCAATAATAGTCTCGTCCCGATACGCTGAAACACTTTGTAAGCGGGGGTATTTCTTAATTTCAATTCGCCAACCTTGGTCTTCTGTAAGGTGCCAATGGAAAGTGTTGATTTTATAAAAGGTGAGTAAATCAATGTATTTCTTCAGAAAAGATAATGGGAATAAATTCCTACCAACATCTAAATGCAAACCACGATAAGCGAATCTTGGATAATCATTCACACGACAACCCGCTAACTTAAAGCCATTATTTTGAGCTTGATAAACGATTTGTATCAAGCTTTGAATCCCATAAAAAACGCCTGCTTCATCATGCCCGATTACTTCAATAGCATTTTTAGTAATATTCAGTTGATAGCCTTCTTGTTTTAAAACCTTGCTTGAATCAATTCTCAGACTAATATAATTTGCTTTTGTTTGGGTTGAAATGGGAAAAGAATAACGTGTTAATGAAGAAAGTGCTTCGCGAAGTAAACCACTATTTTTTGCAAGCGAAGCCGATGGTTTGACAATGGTCGTATTCGTATTTAGTTGAAATATTTCTTTATTAAGCACAACAGAAACGGGCTTGGGAATAATAGCAATGCTTTGGGCAAAAGAGGCATTTGATGCTACAAAAAACACCAACGATAAAATGAGACTAAAACGATTTTTCATTTTTGACATGAGAAGGGATGGATTGAAAACGAAAAATGTTTTTGAGATATTTGAAAATTATAATACCTCAAAAACAAAAAAAATCAACGCTTATTGCTCAACGCTATTTACTCCAATTCTTTCTTAAAAATCTCAACCAATTGCCATGCATGATGTTTTCAATGTCTGTTTGAGAATAACCTCTTTTCTCTAAAATGGCTGGTATCGTCTGTAAATCAGCAATGGTATCTAAATCATAAGGACCTTGTTCTGTGCCAAAAGCTCCGTCTAAATCTGAACCTATACCTACATGAAGGGCGTTCCCTGCCAGTTGACAAATATGGTCGAGGTGGTCTACCATGACAGCCAAGTTACAGTTCATTCCCTCAGGTGTCGATTTACCTCTTACCCAATTAGGAACCATCATCCAAGCGTCTAATGCTCCGCCAATTACGGCATCTCTACTAATTAATTCCTTTATTTGTTCGTCGCTAAACTGTCTATTATGGTTCACTAAGCTTCTGCATAAATTATGGCTTGCCCAAACAGCCCCATTGAAATGATCCATGGCTTCCCAAAAACTATCATCACATAAATGCGTAGCATCCAAAATGATGTTGAGTCTTTCCATTTCTTTCAGTAAATCTTGCCCAGCTTTACCCATAAAACCAGTCGCATCTGTTCCTTGAGCATAACGTCCTGGACCATAGTGTGCAGGACCAATAGCACGCAAACCATATTGATAGGCTCGCTCTACATGATTGATAGTCACTAGCGAATCTGCTCCCTCTAAGCTTAAAATATAACCAATAGGCTTACTTTCGTTGGGTGTGCCATCATTCCAAAGGGCAAGGTGTTTTTCTAATGATTCAAGGTTATTGATTTGAACCATCTCGCCACATTCCTCCATGCTTTTATACCATGCTACTTGTCCTTGGGTTTGTGCCCACGCTTGTTCTGGCGATGCCCAACCTGGTAAGGTACTATCAGGTTTTACAAAACGTGCTATTTGTGTTGCTACGACCAATCCTATATTTCCTTTTCTTAACTCAGGAAAAGTAACCGTTCCTTTGGCACGATCTGGTTTATCGGTCATGCCTTTTTCTCTCTCCCGAATTTCAGAGACTGATAATCTTAAATCACGATTCCATTCCATCGCATTCATGCTAAGGTCAAGATGTGCGTCTATTGTAAACATATGCTATTTCGTATAAGACAAGTGTTGAACTTGTCAGATTTTTCAATGAATTCAGATATGATGCGCAAAAAGACTTTCCAGTCCTAAAAAGTCTCTGGAAAGTCTATATAACAATTGTCAAGCCTTATTTAATGATATAAAACAATATTCACTAATCGCCCTCAATAATTGATTTGTCTGTCTCTGGCAATAATTTTCCATTTTTCCCCTGTCAATACTTCATGCACTACAATATTTGCTTTTTCGTACAAAGCACATGTTGGGCAAATATGAATAGGTAATCCATAAAAAACGTCCCCGATTTGATAACTATGGTTTTCGGGAACACCCAGCACCAAATGTTCTTCACTTTGTCCGATAAAAGTTACGTCGGGAGCATTCAAGAAAAATACTCTTCTATCCAAAGGGTTCTCTGCTGCTACAGACTTGTGCCCTAAATCCAAACAGATTTTATTTTTATCAGGCAGAGAAATTACCCGACTTATCACTAACGCTGCTGGTTCAAAATCTTGCTCAGGGAAAGAATCTAGATAACCTTTATCCCAATACACAAAAGTGCCAGGACTACATTCTACCTTATCCCTTTTCGCATGAATCGGAAACGTTGGTGTTCCTCCCGCTACAATATTGAGGTTTTGAATGCCTTTTCCTATTAGTTTTTCTACTAAATCATTTACAGCTTGGAAAGCCGTATTGCATTGTTGAGTACGAACATCAAGGTCTAAATCTTTGATGTTACCATCATAAATATGGAAGCCTTCCACTGACAAGGCTTTTATATCTTCTAAAGAAAGGATTAATTCAAATGCATTTTCTGGTAAAATCCCTGTGCGATTCATACCAACATTCAAATCGACATAAAGCGATAAAGTAAGGTCATTCTCCTGAGCGATTTTCGCCATCTCTTTGGCTACCGCCAGAGAATCGACCAGACACGAAAATTTTATTTCAGGAAAGTGTTTGATGATTTCAATCAAACGAAACAATTTAGCCCCTACTGGCTGATATGCCAAGAGTACATCCTTGGCTTTAGCAATTGCCAAGAGTTCAGTTTCTGCAATGGTAGCACATTTGAATTTCTGAATACCTGCTTCTTGTAACAACTTGGTTACTTCTAAGGTTTTATGCGTTTTGATGTGTGGTCTCAAACGGCTGACATCATCAATAGAAGCAACAAGCTTTTGGATATTACGCTGTACGATGTCTGGAAAAACTACCAATGCAGGCGTATCAAGCGTATTAATATTTTCAATGTTGTACCCAATAGTGTTATTACTCATGGCCTAGTCTTCATGAAGTTCAAACATCGCCTCAATTTCTACAGGAATATTATCTGGAAGTGTTCCCATACCTACTGCACTTCTTACCCCAATGCCGTTTTCTGTTCCCCATACTTTGGCAAAAAGCTCACTACAACCATTGATGACGTAAGGATGGCGCTCAAATTCTGACACGCAATTGACCATGCCCAAAATTTTGATAACACGCTTTACTCTATCTAAACTACCAAGATGTGTTTTGATGGTTGAAAGCATGGTTAAGCCCACTTGACAAGCCGCTAATTTTCCTTCTTCAATATCTAAGTCTTTGCCAATTCTGCCAATGATCAAGCTTTTATCGTCTCTTACAGGGCCATGTCCAGATAGGTAGAGGTATTTGCCATCTATTAAGTAAGGTTTATAAACACCTAAAGGAAGAGGTGCTGGAGGTAGGGATAATCCGAGCGTTTCAAAAGATTGTTCTGGACTAAGTAATTCAATAACGTTCATAATAGTAATTGTTTTTGTTTCAAATTTGTGTTGATGAAGCTTTTCATAAAACCTTCATCATGCATTTTGCAAGGTTTAAAAAAGTAATATAAGTGTTGCCCTTATCAATCCTGACGTTTTCTATGAAGAAAATCCGTGAATTATTTCATTAATTTACTATAAATGAACACCTTACAGCATTAATTAAGAGAATTATTTTCACAAATTTTTATCCTGTCAATAACGGATTGAAAGTAATAATATGCTGACGTCCTACTTCGCACCGTCTATCGAACTTTGGGTTGCTTTTGGGGTATTGAGTTTTCTGAATTTTGCATTTTCAATTTTCAATACTGCCGCATTTTTCCATTGATTGTTAGTGTAAAAGCGTTGACCATTTACGGCACTTACGACTAACCCAATGGTGGTGGGAGCATTGTAGATTTTAGCATCAAAATCTTTTTTGTATTCTACCAATTCGCTTTTATAGCCCAAAATACTCACTTTGGTATTGGCATTTCCTTCTATATGTGTCAGCACAAAGTTTTTGCGTGTTCCATATCTCCAGTCTTCAAATCCACTTCTTTGCACAATAGCATAAATGTACTTTTCATCGTTCGACTGCGTGTACCAAATATTATCTTCACGCACGACAGAAAGGGGTTTTACGGCATGAATGGCTTCAGCATTGGCAAAATTCCAAAGGGCTATTTCTTGTAAAAGTGCTTGTTGTTCTATCTGCAACTCTCCGTCTTGCTTAGGGCCAACATTCAATAAGAAATTACCTCCTTTTGCCCTGATTTCAACGAGCATATTGATGATTTCTGTACCAGATTTATGAGGGTCATTCGTTGGTTTGTACTGCCAATCTGTGCCCATCGTATAACAAGCCTCCCAAGGACGCGCCATCGGTTCATCAGGTGTATTTTGCTCAGGCGTTGTCATGATATCACGCGTAATCACCAATTCTGGATTCAAACTCCAAGCATATTCACGTAGTCCATCGCCTGGCCCATCAATAAAAAGAATATCTACTTTGCCGTAATTAGTCAATAATTCCTTCAATTGCTTTTTATCATAATCCATCAAGCCTTTGTTATTAGCAGGAAAGTGCTCTGGCAATTGTAAACGACCTATCTGGATATTGTTCTTATGAAAATAGTTAAAGTCTTCTGGCGAGAAATAAATTCCAATGGCAATTCCTTCTTTTCTGAAAGCATCAATAATTTCTTTGGTAAGGTCTTTTCCATAAGGAGTGTTCATCACATTGAAGGGCGTGGTTTGTGTATTAAACATACAAAAACCAGAGTGATGTTTCGCCGTAAAAACTACATACTTCATGCCTGCTAACTTGGCACTCTTTGCCCAATCAGTAGGGTTAAATTTGTTAGGATTAAAGTATTTGGGTAATTCGTCGATGTATTTTTCAACATATTCGTTTGAAGCTCCTGCCAAGGAATGACTGATAACTGCTCCTAAAGAGACATCTACATTCCAATGAATAAACATCCCAAAAGCTAAATCTTGAAACCAATTTATGCGTTCTGGCTTGTTATTTATTTGTACTTTTTGTGCCTGAATTTGTATCGTAAAACAAATACAAATCAAGAATATTACTATCTTTTTTAAAAACATAATCTTATGATAAACAATTGTGATTAAGCAATTTATGAAATTACAAAAGTTTATTGATTTTTAGTACTTCACCCCGTATTGACGAACATTGAGGCGTTCGTCAATACAGATGAAGTATTTATATAAAATTGGATAATAGTCTATTGTTTATCCCACCAAACTCGGGTTAATAAATCATCCACCCCTTGTCTTTGTACTGCTTCGTTATATGAAGCTCTGTTAAGCGTCTGCTCTAAAACAGGGTACAAGAATCGACGGAATATTTTACCACCAGTAGCATTACCTGGATATACGTTTGGTGTCAAAGCTGGATAACCCGTACGACGGTAGTTGTTATATACTTCCTGAGCATCAGGGAAAAGGCCTACCCAAACTTCATTGTAAATCTGTTCAATTTGAGTAGCTACTGAACCAGTAGTCTTTAAAGCATGAGCCGCCACATAACTATCAATACGAGTTCTGTCAATAACGTTGGTTGTCCCACTAATCAAATCCCACTGTCTCATCGATGCACGAATACCAGCTTCGTATAAACTAGTAGCCGTTTCGGCACTATACCAACCTCTTAAAGCAGCTTCTGCCAATAAGAAATTAGATTCTGCTGCCGTAAACAACAATAGAGGAGCATCTACTTTTAATACTGTTGTTTGCTTTGGTTCTGAATAAGTAACAAAATCAGAAGGCTTGGTTCCATTAATCGTAGCAGGCATACCTTTCTGAATACTTTCATCTGAACTAGCAGTTCCATTTACATATACTACAGAAAGCACTCCTAAGCGTGGGTCGTTATTAGCTTTTAATGAATTGATAAATACCTGCTGATATTTACCCCCTTCAGTATTGTTCACACCATCAGCACGTAAATAATTATCATTCAGCAATTGCCATGCCACTGGGTTTTTATTGATGTTCTGTCCCCCAGAAGTATAGCTCACTTTGGCAATGTCTGCATAGTCTCTGATTACACCACCAGCAACGGCTTTAGTCACCCAGCTTTGTGCACCTGCTGCATCTACTTTTGTCAAACGCATACCCAAACGTAACATCAACGAATAGGCAAACTTTTTCCATTGAGTAACATTTCCTTGGTAAATCAAATCAGAGTTACCGAAAGTAGTAGTATTAGAAGTTGTCAAGGCCGTAGCTGCCGCCTCCAATTCTTTCAACATATCTGCATAAACAGTACTCTGAGCATCATATTTAGGCTGAAATACAGAAAGATTATAGCCTTGTCCTGCTTGTGAATAAGGAATATCACCATACAAATCGGTAAGGCGACTGAAGCAATATACTCGCCAAATACGCGCTGTTGCATACAGATTTACCTTTGTAGGGTCATCTTTTACTGCTTTAATTACCTCCCCAATTTCATTAATTTGGTTTGGATAAGAGTTCGTAAATACGCCCCCTGTAGCATTCACTTGTGATGCTACATACTTAGATCCAAAACCTTCTACGTCATTATAGCTGGTAGTATATTGCATCAACCCAAATAAAAGGCTACCCTTATTTCCACTATTGGCTGCGCCATCATACAGGGCTTTGCTAAATATATAGGGAGTAGTAGGGACGGATACCGCATTGGGATTGGTATTGATTTCAGCGAAATCTCCATCGCAGGATGTAAGAAACATGCTACATGCTGCGAGTAAAGGGAATGTATATCTTGAAAATAACTGTTTCATTGTCTTGCTTTTTGTTAGAATTTCAAATTCAGGTTCAAACCGTATGAACGAGTACGAGGTAAGCCAACTGACTCGATACCTTGTGCTGCACCATTGGTCAAGCTTTGCTCTGGATCAAAATTGTCTGTTTTCTTATACAAAATCAGGAGGTTACGTCCTACTAATGATACGCTTGCCGACTGGATACCTAATGCTTTCAAGAAACCAGCAGGTAGGCGGTAAGAAATAATAATCTGACGTAGTTTCACAAAACTTGCATCATGCACAAATAATTCAGTATATCTGTTTAAGTTATTATAGTATGCACTACGCAAATTAGCCACAGGTACTGTATAAGAATAGGCATCTCCGTTGGCAGTAACACCGCTTAATGCTAAACCATTTTCACGACCTGGTAAGGTAGATTTCAACAATCCTAGACGAGTAGCATATACTTCCATTACTGAGAAGATACTACTACCAAACTTACCATCAACTAATACATCTAATGAGAAGTTTTTGTATTTGAATGAGTTCGTTAAACCCATTGTGTAAGGAGGAACACCATTGCCCAAAAACTGGTTGTTATCAGTTTGTAGAGGTAGGTTAGAGTTGGTATCATAAATAATTCTTCCCGCAGCGTCTGTCTTTTTACGGTATCCATAAATTCCCCCAAAAGGCATGCCTACTTGGTTGTTAATGAATGCGTTACCATTGGCAGAGTTTCCGATTGAAAAGGTACTGATACCATCCGCTAGCTTTAATACTTCGCTTTTGTTATAAGCAAAGTTGAAGCTCGTATTCCATGAGAAATTAGCAGATTTAATAGGAGTGCCTTCTATTAACAATTCTATCCCTTTGTTACTTAATTCACCTGAATTTAAAATAGCACTTGTATAACCTGATGCTCCTGAAATAGGCACACTTACAATATCATTTGATGATTTTTTGTCATATAAAGCGGCATCAAAATTTAAACGTCCTCCAAACAAGCGAGTACTTAATCCTAATTCAATCGTAGTAGAAGTGAACGGTTTTAATTCTGCATTAGTAATCGAAGTAGAGCTTACATTTTGTAATGGCACTGAGCTTGCACTTGGAACATTGCTATAAGCTAAGTTGATTGTATAAGGGTCAGGACCGCCCCCACCTACTTGTGCCCATGAACCACGCAATTTTACTTGATCAAATGCCTGTGGCATTCTTATCACATCTGATAAAATCAAACTTGTTCCAACACTTGGATAGAAGATATTATTGTTTTTAGGACTTAGTGTTGAAAACCAATCCTGACGGCCAGTCAGTGTTAAAAACCAGATTCCTTTATAATCTAAATCTGCTGAACCAAATACCGAATTTGTTTTAATATTACTAGAAACTGGAGTAGCGGTTGACGTTGACAAGTTTGAATAACTATAGAAATAAGGGATAGTGTAGCCCTGTCCATAGAAGTCAAATTGATTATTTGTAAACTGACGGGTATTACCCCCTGCTAACACTGATAATCCAATTGTTTCTGCAAATTTGGTATTATAGGCAGCCGTAATCATGCTGTTGGTTTCTGATACATCCGATTTGATGCCATCGTACTGACCTTGAGGGATATACTGCCCACCTGTTGGCTGAATACTCGTGAAATTATAACTATAAAAATCGCGCGTAGTAGTACCTTTTATCGTCAGGTTTTTTAATATATCATAAGAAATTGAGGCTTGACCAATAAAGCGATCTTTAGTATCTGTTTCTTTAAATTTATTGATAAAGAAGTAACCATTCGTTACAATGCCTGCATCGTTCCAGAAAATCTCGTTCCCATTTGCATCATATCCTGGGTTTAACCAACGTACATCCACAGTATTAGCTACTTCGTAAGGCATCCAGTTAGGGTTACCCAAAGCATCCCCTGCAATTGGTCTATTGTTACCTTTCTCAAGATTATACTGTACTACTGCTTCTGCTCTAAGACGGTCACTTAGTTTAGCTGAAATATTTAAGTTAGCGGTTTTACGGTTGTAAGTATTAGAAGGTAATATCCCTTTCGCATCCATATCTGCTAAAGAAAGACGATATAAAATTGCGTCGTTACCGCCAGAAAAAGCAATAGAGTTGGTGAAAGTAGTTCCTGTCTGATAAAAATTCTTCAAGTTATCCTTTTGGGCTACATACGGGTGAGTTTTACCATCAGCGGCTACATAATCAGTAGAGCCATCAATTTTTGAACCAAACGAACGACGACCTGTTCCTTGTGCTTGTGCCAATGTTGTTGGTTTTACACCACCATCGCCTTGTCCGTATTCATATTGGAAATCTGGGAATACAGAGATATTTTCCATAGAATATGTACCGTTGTATTCTACACCAATTCCTTTTTGTTGCTTCCCTTTTTTTGTCGTAATCAAGATTACCCCATTAGCACCACGTGAACCATACAAGGCAGCGGCAGCTCCACCTTTCAATACTGTCATTGATTCAATATCATCTGGATTGATGGCAGCAATACCATCTCCTCGGTCTGTTCCAGCTTTAGTTCCTAAGCCGTTAGGTAATGAACTTCCACCGGGAACACTGTTATCTATTGGCATCCCATTGATTACGTATAGCGGTTGGCTATTGCCTGTCAATGAACCATTACCACGAATAACCACACGACTGGAACCACCAGGGCCAGTAGATAGACCAGTAGCATTTACCCCAGCTATTTTACCTGTTAAACCATTGGCTACGTTGTTCTCACGTGCTTGTGTGAATTCTGAACCATTTATTTCTGATACTGAGTAAGCAAGCGCACGTTTGTCTTTCTTTACACCCAAGGCTGTTACAACAATCTCTCCAAGTTGCTGAACACTTTCTTTTAAAGTAACTGAAACAGAAGTTTGTCCTGCTGAAAGAGTCACCTCAAATGTTTCAAAACCCACGCTACTTACTACTAACGTAATATTTTTAGTTGCGATGTTATCTGGCAAGTTCAGTTTGAAATTTCCTTCTGCATCTGTACTTGTACCAACTCTTGGATTTTCTTTGATAAAAACCGCAGCACCAATCACTGGACTTGCATCTTTTGCAGAAATAACTTTTCCCCCTATTTCCTTAACTACACTCTTTTCTGATGGTTTCCGAAGATAAGTAACGGTATTTTTATTCACATTAGCATGCGAATAGCCACTTATTGCTAAACTTCCAATAAGAGAAAGCCATAAGAAGCGTTGAGGGCTTTTTAATAGTCTAATTTTTTTCATGCTTAAAAGTTTTTTATGGTAAATTGGATTCTGCAATAACTGCAAACAAATATTGCACTTATTGCAACAAACATATAAATTTTTTGCACACGAAAAACAAATTGTTAAAAAAATAATAACAAATTGTAATAAAAATGAGTATTTTTTCTTAAAAATTGCAAATTTTGCAATATAATTTACAATGAAACCTTCTGTTAATTTGCAGTTTTTTTATACCTTTGTTATATTCAATTTGATAAAATTTTAATAATTATAATGTCGATTAACTTATTAAAGAAAGAACGTAAAGATTTGATTTTAAAGGAAATCAATGTTCATACAAGAATATCTTTAGGAGAATTAGTAGAAGCGTTGAGTGTATCTGAAGACACCATTCGAAGAGATATTAATGAATTAGCAGAAGAGGGCGAAATTATCAAGATTAGAGGCGGGGCTATGTCAAAGGCTTATCACCACTCATCTAATCTGAAAGAAACGTATGCCCATAGTCATAAAGTAGAAATCGGACAAAAAGCATTTTCTTTATTGAAAGAAGGAATGTTAGTGCTGATTGGGGGGGGTACTACTATCCGAGAATTTGTAAAACTAATTCCAGAAGATTTTACGGCTACCTTCATGACAGTCAATCCTTTAACGGCTGTTGAATTATTGGACAAGCCCAATATCGAAATTATTTTGATTGGTGGACAGGTATCAAGATACAGTCAAATGTCTATTGGTGGAGAAGTACATCACCGACTTTCAGAAATGAAAGCAGATTTATGTATTTTGGGAACAAATGCTCTTGATGCACAAGGAGGCGTAACTGACTCTGACTGGGAAACAGTACAAGTAAAGAAGGCGATGATGAAGGCATCAGATAAAGTAGCGGTATTGGCAATTTCAGAGAAATTAAACTCTGTCATGAAAATGAAAGTAGCCGACCTACAAGAAATCGACTACTTAATTACTGAATTGCCTGCCAATTCTCCAGAATTATCTGCTTATCAAAATAGCAAATTGCAAGTGATATAATTGTGAATGAGTGATTGAGTGAGTTGTGATTGAGTGATTAAAAAAAGTTGAAAATAAATGAACTTGGGGAACTTACTTTCTGTGAATCGCCTTCCCAATCACTAAATCACTAAATCACACCTATCTAATCTCTGGTTTATATTTTACAAAGCCGAAGAGGTGTAAAAATACAGATCTCGACATTCTGAAATTAAAAGGTACTGAAATAAGCGATACTACTGTGATGGGTACGATATAGCCCATAATCGGAGGGTCATTAAAAAACCAATATAATACTACTCCCAACACGATTAATATTAATATGGAAAACCCATAGCTTACAAACATCGCTCCATACCAAAAGCCTGGTTCTACTTCGTAACGTAAATTACAAACAGGACAATTTGTATGCATTTCATCAAACTTATCTACGCGTAAGAATGAATATTTAAACATTTTACCTTCTCTACATTGTGGACATCTTTGTTCTACAATGGCTTCAAATTTAGAACGCTCTCTATCTAATTTTAAGGTCTGATACTGGCTCATAACTTTATTGTTTAATTACCTTTAAATGATTTTTATCATTTAATAATCATACAACAAAGCTACTACCGAGCCATCCAATCTAATGGTATTTAATAAGCAGCCTATAGGACTTTTTACTTATTTTAGTTGTGAGTTAGTGATTTAGTGATTTAGTGATTTAGTGATTTAGTGATTTAGTGATTGGGAAGGCGATTCACAAAAGTAAGTTCCCGAAAATTTATTTATTTTTCATTTTTTTTAATCACTCAATCAAAACTCACTAAATCACTCATTGTAAACACTCACTAAATCACTAAATATCTCTACCACGTTTGTTTTTTATGTCCAATCGTTGCGAAGTATAGTATGTATAAATAGCAAGGAATCAATATCAAATAAGCTTGTTGAACACCCACAGACTCGGCTATTTTTCCGTAGAAAAATGGCAAAATAGCACCGCCACCAATACCCATAATCAATAGAGCCGAACCAAATTCAGTCTTTTTACCCAAGCCTTTAATCGCTAAAGGAAAAATAGCTGGCCACATTAAAGAATTAGCCAAACCCAACAATGCTACAAAAGCAACAGAGGTAAAACCAGCCGTAAAGATGATGCCGATAGTAAATAGTACGCCAATAATACCACAATACATCAAGGCTTTATTTTGTGGAATATATTTCGGAATGGCCACAATACCTACGAAATAACCAACCAGCATAGCAACCAACGTTAGTGAAGTAAAGTTCTTAGAAACATCTAAGCTAATTCCTAATGAACTTCCGTATTGCCCTATGGTGTCTCCAGCAATTACTTCAACGCCTACACAACAAAAAATTGCTAAAATTCCTAATACCAAATTTACATGTTGGAATATACTTTTTCCACTTGCATCTTGAACAGCTTCGCTTTCATCCTTGCTTGTGTCAATTTCTGGCAAACTAGATTTATAAATCATAAATGCCAAAAGCAATAATGCAATAGCCATTACGATATAAGGCACGATAACACGTCCAGCCAATTCGTTTAATAATATTTCTTTTTCACTGGCAAGGCTAGTTTTTAACTGATTTTCAATGTCGCTTGCACCATCTAAAATAATTGCTCCTAAAATCAGCGGACTCAAAGCTCCTGCAATCTTATTACAAACGCCCATGATACTAATGCGTTGTGCCGCACTCTCAATCGGGCCTAAAATACTAATGTATGGATTGGATGCAGTTTGTAACAAAGAAATCCCTGCTCCTTGAATAAATAATCCTGTAAGAAATAATGCAAATGAACGACTCTGAGCAGCAGGTACAAATACAACAGCACCTATCGCCATTATTACCAACCCCAAAGCCATGCCATTTTTAAAGCCTACTTTTGTTAAAATAAAAGACGATGGTATCGCTAAAAAAACATAGGCAATATAAAAAGCAAAGGTTACTAAAAGCGCCTCGGCATATTCAAGTTCACAAGCAATTTTAAGAAATGGGATAAGGGTTCCGTTGAGCCAAGTGATAAAACCAAAGATGAAAAACAACATCCCGATGATAACAATGGGCGATAAAAAAGATTTATTTTTAGTCATAATGGTGGTTGGTTTGGGGCAAAATGTATAAATAAAGTACGTTGAAGGCAATGTTGAAAGGCACATATTAAATAAATTCACTACAGGCATAGCCCGTAGTGAATTCTAATGTTCAAGCATTATTAATATATAACCAGTTCTAACTAAATACTTGTTGTTTTGATTGATACTTAGGAAATACTCACCCTAAAATCAATAATGATATCTTACAAAAGCCTCGATGGCTGCATATTCTGCAAAACCTAGCTTATTGTACAATTCAGCGGTAGCGCTATTTCTGTCTTCGGCACGTTGCCAGAATTCTCTTGAATCGTTTCCTTGAAAAACTACACCATCTTTTTGAGATTGGTGTTTGAAAATACCGTGACGCTTCTGCAATACTTGTGTTGGGCTCATTGGTACAGCCATTTCAATTTCATGAATATCCCACTCAGCCCATGCTCCACGATACAACCATACCCAACAGTCGTTCATGTACTCTTCTTTTTTCAAACGGTCAAGCGATTCAAAAATGGCATCTAAACATACTTTATGCGTTCCGTGTGGGTCGGCTAAGTCACCTGCTGCAAAAATTTGATGTGGCTTTATTTCAGCAATGATATTCGATACAATCGTGATGTCTGCTTCGCCCAATGGCATTTTTTGAATAGCCCCTGTTTCATAAAAAGGCATATTCAAAAAGTGAACGTTAGTAGCAGGAATGCCTACAAAACGACAAGTGGCTTTTGCTTCACCTTGACGAATGATGCCTTTTACATAACGTACCGCAGGAATATCTATTTCACTATCTTTTTTGGTACTTAAAAATGCGCGCGCTTCTTCAAAAACAGTATTGTATTTTCTGTTATCTATATCGAAGGTTGTATTGAAATCGTCTAAGAAATCGATAAAGCGTAGGGCTTCATCGTCTGCCACAGCAATATTTCCAGAAGTCTGGTAAGCTACATGTACATCATGTCCTTGGTCAACCAACCGTTGGAATGTTCCACCCATCGAAATAATGTCATCGTCGGGGTGTGGACTGAAAATCAATACTCTTTTCTGAGCAGGGAATGCTCTTTCTGGTCTGTTGGCGTCACTTGCTAGCGACTTACCCCCTGGCCATCCCGTAATAGTATGTTGTAGGCTTTGGAAAACTTGTAAGTTAATATCGTAAGCCTGTCCGTAGTTCGCTAGTAAATCACTCAATCCGTTTTCATTATAATCACGGTTGGTTAATTTCAAGATAGGCTTATCTAAACTCAACGCTAAATTGGTAACGGCCTTTTTCACCATCATTTTATCCCAATTTACTTCATCAAACAACCACGGTTTTTTACGGCTACTCAATTCAGAAGCACTGGCTTCGTCTAAAATAAACCTTACATTTTGATGTCCTTGCAAATACGAAGCTGGTATTTTTTCAGACACAGGGCCTTCTATGGCTTCTTTGATTACTTTTGCTTTATGTTCACCAAAAGCTAAAAGAACAACTCTTTTTGCTTCCATGATGGACTTTACTCCCATTGTCACTGCTCTGCGTGGTACTTTTACCAAAGAACCAAAGTCGCCAGCAGCATCCATGCGGGTAGTAATATCGAGTGTCATCAATCTTGTTCTTGAATTAACTAACGACCCTGGCTCGTTAAAACCAATATGTCCGTTTCTACCGATACCCAATATTTGTATATCTAGTCCGCCTAATTCTTCAATTTGAGCCTCATATTCTTTACAAAAAATTGAGAGCTTTTCCAGTGGCAAAGTACCTGTTGGAATATGGCAGTTTTCAGGAACGATATTTATATGATTAAACAATTGTTCTTTCATAAAACGATGATAACTCTGTACGGCGTCAGGTTGCATCGGATAATATTCATCTAAATTGAACGTAATCACATTTTCAAAACTTAGCCCTTCCGTTTTATGCAGGCGAATAAGTTCAGCATATACTTTTTTAGGTGTTGACCCCGTAGCTAAGCCCAATACTGCGGGTTTGCCTAAAGCATTTTTGTGACGAATAATTTTTGCGATTTCTTGTGCCACCGCTTTAGAGGCTTCAGAGGCATCTTTATAAATTTTGGTGGGTACTCTTTCCAAAGAGATTGCTTCTTTTTCTAATTCTATGGCTTCAGTTGCTTCAATCATTTTAATGACAATTTTGAGTAAATATTTCTTAGTTATGGAATAAGAAGCACAAACTTAATGTCAAAAGAATTATACTACACAATGAATTATAAAATAAAAAATTGAAAACAGTAAAATAATTATTAATGAAATATATTACCGAATTTTAAAAATTATCTAATGTTAATTAGATAATTGAAGAATTATAAAGAGAAGAAATCGGAAATAAAATATTGATTTTTTATAAAAACTCACCAAATAACATATAAAGCCTATTTTTAATAGACAAAGTACAATGTTTAATAAAAATTGAAGGAATAATTATTGGAAAATCAGTCGGTAGCAGAAGTGAGGTAGCAATTTTTGAAGAGCGTTAAAAACATCAAATGGGTTAAAACATCTCATTTTAACCCATTTGATGAAATTTTGATAAAATTAACAATTTTACACATCTGGAAATATATTTCCGATTGTTAAAAAATTGTTAATTATTTTTTCCATTCATTATCAACCATCCTCCAAATATTCAATGGATTAGATTCTTGTAATTCTTCTGGCAAAAGGCTATCTGGGAAGCTTTGATAACTAGCAGGACGAACAAAACGTTTGATAGCGTCTGGTCCAACCGAAGTAAAACGAGCGTCAGTACAAGATGGGAAAGGTCCACCATGATGCATCGCAAAACAAACTTCAACACCTGTAGGAACACCATTAAAAATTAATCGACCACTGATGCTTCTAAGTGCTTCTACTAAGTCATCATTCGCTTGCAATTCTGCTTCAGTAGCCATGAATGTAGCTGTAAGCTGACCTTCCAAATGTTGTATTACTGCTGTTAACTGTGCTATATCTTTACATTTTACCACTAAAGAAAAAGGGCCAAATACTTCTTGGTGTAAAGTCGGATTTGCTAAAAATACCTCAGCATCAACCGAGGCAACAGTAGCCAACCCTTGGATACTATCCGTTTTCTCAACAAGTGATTCTCCTTCTGTTTTTACGTCCTCTTGTGCTAATGCTACTGTTTTCTTGCCTTCATAGTTTTGGTAAATACCTGCATTAAGCATCTTTGAAGGAACTACTTTCTCTATTTCAGTAGCAAGTACGCTGATGAAATGCTGTAAATCTGCATTATCAACACCTAAAATCAACCCAGGGTTAGTACAAAACTGACCAACACCCAAGGTGATAGAGCCTGCATACTCTTTCGCAATGCCTTCTGCACTTTCAGCCATTTTTTCGGGCATCAATACTACTGGATTGATACTTCCCATTTCTGAAAATACAGGAATCGGTTCTGGACGCTGATTCGCCATATCAAACAAGGCTTTTCCACCAGCAAAAGAACCTGTAAAGCCAACCGCTTTAGTTACTGGGTGCATTACTAGGGCTTTTCCTACTTCAAAACCGTTGCCTCCATCTACATGGGCAAAAGTACCTTTAGGCATTCCTGTGCGTTCTGCTGCACGTAATACCGCACCTGCTACCATAGCAGAAGTACGAGCATGCGCTGGATGACCCTTTAAGACTACTGGACAACCAGCAGCCAAAGCAGAAGCAGTATCGCCACCAGCGGTTGAATAAGCATAAGGGAAATTACTAGCCCCAAAAACCACTACTGTTCCAAGAGGCACAGACATTTTACGAATATCTACTTTTGGTAATGGCTTACGGTCTAGTTGAGCGGTATCTATGCGTGCTTCTACCCAAGAACCTTCCTCTAATAAATCAGCAAACATTCTTAACTGAAAAATTGTACGTCCACGTTCACCCAACAAACGGGCTTCTGGAAGATTGGTCTCTTCCATCGTAGTATGAATGAGCTCCAAGCCCAACGCTTCAATTTCCTCGGCAATTGTTCTTAAAAATACAGCTTTTTGTTTTCCAGAAACCTTACGGTATTGTTTAAACGCTTCAGCAGATTGAAGCATGATTTCATTAATATTATCCATTTCGTTTAATTCCAGCGATTTATGATGAGGCTGTTGATTATGTATATTATATAAAGTAAATAAAGGAAGAAATTACCTATTGAACAAAAACTAAAAATCAATAAATGATTATTTTACAAACTTATAAAGATAGGGTGCTTTGTGTGCTGCCCCTGTAAATTTCTTTTCGATACGCTCTAAGATACCCATTGTCAATACTTTACGTTGAAAGTTATCTCTCCTTAAAGGCTTATCCAGAATAGTCTCGTATAAAATCTGGAGCTCTTTCATGGTAAACGTTTCAGGCAACAAATTAAGTCCAACTAATTTATCATCAAGCATAAACCTCAACGTTTCTAACGCTTTCTGAATAATTTCCGCATGATCAAAAGCTAAGTTAGGTAATTGGTGGATATCATGCCATTCGCAAGCTTCATCATAGATACCTATTTTGGTATTTACCTTCGAAAAATCAACCAAGGCATAATAGCCTATTGAAATAAAGCGTTCAAAAACCCAACTATCTTCAGGTATTTGGATACTATTCGCCAATAATACCTTCTTGAGTGTTTCACCAGTAGAACGATTGGCTCTGCCAAAAACATAAAATTGTTCCAGATAAATGTCTCTTAGCCCTGTTCTTTCTTCTAATATCCTTTGTGCGGCAGCTTCAATATCTTCCTTTTTCAATACATACCCCCCCGGCAACGACCATAATTCTAATTGTTTTACCTTCGGTAATAATACCTTTAATTGCTCTCCATGAAACCCAAATATCACACAGTCAATGGATAATTGTTGAATGTATTTGCTCTCGTCAATCACTATTTTATCGGATTCCATACTTGTCTTATTCTGATACTAATTTCCACAAAAATAATACAAAAACTTGGCGGATTCAAGAAAATGAATTATTATTGTTCCATAATGAAACAATGATAATACTTAATCAATGAAATATTTAATTTTTTAATTATTCACTAATATCGTTTACCTACCTTTTGTCTTATTTTCAGCCATTTAATTTTATTATCTAATTCAAAACAATCAGTCAAAATGAACAAAAAACACTACCAGTTTCCCCCTTTAATAAATACCCTTATGTTGATATTGGGTATTTTTTTGTTGGGTTCTAAGGTACTTATTGGACAAACAAATGCGCCCAGAGTATTGGTCTTTAGCAAAACGGCTAGTTTCCGTCATGCTTCTATTGAAGTAGGACAAGCTGCCTTTCAAAAAATGGCTAAGGAAAAGGGATTTGTTGTGGACTTAACAGAAGATGCTACTGCTTTTAATACCGAGAACCTTAAACGCTACCGCGCTGTCGTTTTTTTAAGTACAACAGGGGATGTATTAAACCCTGAACAACAAGTAGCGTTTGAACGCTATATCCAAGCTGGTGGTGGCTACTTGGGTATCCATGCGGCAACAGATACAGAATACGACTGGCCTTGGTATGGCCATTTGGCAGGTGCATTTTTCTTAGACCATCCAAGTACCCCAAGCAATGTACAAAAAGGTAAATTTTATGTAACGATGAAAAACCACTGGGGAACAAAGATGTTGCCTGACGAGTTTGAGCGTGAAGATGAATTTTATAGTTTTCAGAAAATTGACCCAACCATTAATGTGTTGGTAAAAATTGATGAGAAAACATATCAAGGAGGTAAAAATGGCGACAATCACCCAATCAGTTGGTATCATGAGTTTGATGGTGGTCGTTCATTTTATACAGCAATGGGACATACAGACCAAACTTATAGTGAGCCTCTTTTCTTAGCACACCTTTGGGCTGGCTTAAATTATGTAATGGGTGGCGATGCGCCAAAACCGTTGGATTACACAAAGGCTCGTCCAGAAGAAAATCGTTTTTCTAAAGTAGTGTTAGAAGAAAAATTGAGCGAGCCAATGGAATTAAGCGTCTTGAATGACGGACGTATTTTATTTATCGAGCGTCGTGGAGATGTGCGTTTGTATAATACTAAAACGAAACAATTGAAAACGATTGCGTCTATTCCTGTAAGTACAAAATATAAAGACAAAGAAGGCAAAATCTCTGAAGCAGAAGATGGTTTATTAGGCTTGAGCAAAGACCCTAATTTTGCACAAAACCACTGGATTTATTTGTATTACTCACCTCAAGGTGATGATGCCAAAAATGTCTTGACTCGTTACGAATTACGAGGTGATGAATTGGTTTTATCTTCTAAAAAGGTGCTATTAGAAATTCCAACACAAAGAGAACAATGCTGTCACACGGGTGGCTCTATTGCTTGGGATAAAGCTGGTAATCTGTTCCTTTCAACGGGCGATAATACTAACCCACACGGTTCTAGTGGATATAGTCCAAGTGATGAACGTGCAGATCGTTCACCTTGGGATGCTCAAAAATCTTCGGCCAATACCAATGATTTAAGAGGTAAAATTATCAGAATTAAGCCTACTGCTGATGGTTCTTATACTATTCCACAGGGGAACTTATTTGCAAAAGGTACGCCTAATACTCGTCCTGAAATTTATACAATGGGGCACCGTAATCCATTCCGTATTTCAGTAGATCAAAAAAATGGCAATTTATATTGGGGAGAAGTTGGGCCAGATGCCAACAAACCAGCTGCTGACCGTGGTCCAGCAGGACATGACGAAGTAGGACAAGCACGCAAAGCTGGCAATTATGGTTGGCCACATTTTGTAGGTGATAACAAGGCTTACAATAAATTTGATTTTGTTAATAATAAATCATTAGAATTGTGGGATGCCAATGCACCAACGAATACTTCGCCAAACAACACAGGCTTGAAAGTATTACCTCCAGCACAAAAAGCATTTATATGGTATCCTTATGCAGAATCTCCAGAATTCCCATTAGTGGGTAGTGGCGGTAGAAACGCCATGGCTGGTCCAGTATTTTATAGTGAAGCTTTCAAAAATGCTAACCATGCTTTTCCGAAATATTATGATGGTAAATTATTGATTTACGAATGGATGCGTGGCTGGATTATGGCAGTTACTTTAGATAAAGAGGGTAATTATGTTTCAATGGAACGCTTTATGCCAAGCTATAAATTCAGTAATCCGATGGATATGGAATTTGCCGAAAATGGCGATTTATATATGTTGGAATACGGCTCAGGTTGGTTCACGGCGAATGATGATGCCCGTTTGATTCGCATAGAATACAATGGAGGGAATCGTAAGCCAATTGTACAAATTGAAGCAGATAAAATGGGGGGCGCTATTCCTTTTAAAGTAGCACTTAGTTCAAAAGGTACGGTAGATGCTGATGGAGACGTGCTGAAATATTCTTGGAAAATTACAGACAAAAAAGGGTTTATCAAAGTAATCAATACGCCTGATGCTTCATTGACATTAACCAAAGCTGGGGTTTATAAAGCAACGCTTACGGTGTCGGATGGCAAAGGAGAAAGCAATAGTCAATCGATGGAATTGACGGCAGGAAATGAACCGCCAGCATTGGCTTTTGATTTACCAAAAAGCAATAAAACGTTTTACTTCGCCAATAAACCATTCAATTATGAAGTAAAAGTAAGTGATAGAGAAGATGGCAGTTTAGCAGATGGGAAAATTAAACCAGACCAAGTAGCCGTGAGTATTGACTATCTGGCAGAGGGCTTTGATAAAATCGCTATTGCGCAAGGACACCGTTCGGCAGATGCTTCGGCAAGTTTTGCTTCAGGCAAAAAATTGATGGAAGCGAGCGACTGTAAGGCTTGCCACAGTATTGATAAAAAATCAGTAGGACCGATGTACAAAGATGTTGCGGCTAAATACAAAAACGATGGCGGTGCATTAGAAAGACTAACTAAGAAAGTGATTTCGGGCGGAAGCGGCGTTTGGGGCGAAGTACCAATGAGTGGTCACCCACAACTTTCAGCAGCAGATGCGGCAGATATGGTAAAATATATCTTGAGCCTCTCACAAGAAAAAACCAAAGCAAGTACTTTGCCTGTAAAAGGAGCTTACACGGCTAAATTACCTGCTAACGACAAAGGACAAGGGGTATATATTTTGCGTGCTTCTTATGAAGACCAAGGTTCGAAAGGAATTCCTTCATTAGCTTCTGAAAAAACATTTACACTTCGTAATGCGAAAATGAGTCCGCATAGATTTGATAAATACGAAGCTGTTTCAAAAATGTCATTCGGTGGTAACGAGTTAATTATTCCTTCTAAATCAGGTTCTTATGTTACGCTTACTCAGATAGATTTAGCAGAAATTAAACAAATATCTTTCTCGGCTGTTACGCCAAAACCACAGTTGAATGCCCAAGGAGGAGTTATCGAAATACGCATTGATTCACCAACGGGTAAAGTAATAGGGGCATCTCCTTTCCTTGCTCCTTCAGAAGAAATGAGCTTTGCCGGCAAACCAGTTGCCATCAACATTACTCCAACAGAAGGAACACATGATTTGTATGTCGTCTTCCAAAATCCAAAAGCAGAAGGCTCACTGATGGTAGTGATGGGTGTTGAGTTTAAAACAGAAATAGGTGATGCTGCTCCTGCAACAGTTACTCCTACTGAAACTAAAACAGATTATAACAGTTATGCAGGCAAGTATAAAATGACAGGCCTACCGTTTGAGTTCATTTCAATTGCGGTAAAAGACGGCAAGTTAATCATTGATGCAGGCGGAAATGTAGGAGAATTAACGCCAACTGACACACCAGATAAATTTGATGCTGGCGGAAAAGGAACTGTTAGCTTCGTTAAAGATGATACTGGAAATGTTTCAAAAATGAAATTAGAAGCAATGGGAATGGCTTTTGATGGTAAAAAAGAATAAGTATTAAAATAGAAGGGCAACAGGGTAAAAACTTTGTTGCCCTTTTTTCAAACCTTTAAAACAAATGAAAAATAACATAGAAAATCTGGAACAAAATCATTCAAGCCGTCGCCAATTTATGGCTCAGATGGGACTTTTGACAGCAGCGAATTTTCTTCCAGAAACCATATTTGCATCAGCAAAACCACATTTTGAAATCTCTTTAGCGGAGTTTTCCTTAGCAGGGTCATTATTCAGTGGGAAACTGAAAAACATGGATTTTCCTGCAAAAGCTAAAAACGATTTTGGTATTAATGCAGTAGAATATGTTTCGATGTTCTGGGCCGATAAAGCCAAAGACCAAGCTTATTTGAACGAACTGAAACAAAGGACTGCTGATTTGGGTGTTCGAAATGTATTGATTATGGTAGATTCAGAAGGTGATTTAGGAGCGAGTGATGCATCGGCTCGTCAGAAAGCCATTGAAAATCATTATAAATGGGTGGATGCTGCTAAATTTTTAGGCTGTCATTCAATCCGTGTAAATATGGATGGTGACGGCACGCCCGAAGAAATCATGAAAGCAGGTGTAGATGGCTATGGTAAATTGGTAGAATACGGACAAAAAGCAGGTATTGGCGTAATCATCGAAAACCATATTACCATTTCAACCAATCCTGATTGGCTGGTAAGTTTACTCAAACAAGTAAATAATCCTTATGCGGGTTGTTTACCTGATTTTGGCAATTTCATTCAAAGAGAAAAGCCTAAAGCCATGACAATGGAGGGATTCAGAGATGCCAAAGTAATTCATGAATATGATAAATACGATGGTGTAAAAAAACTGATGCCGTTTGCCAAAGGGGTTAGTGCTAAAACGCATTTATTTGATGATAATGGCAACTGTACCGATACAGATTTTGCCAAAATGATGCCGATTGTCAACAAAGGTTTGAGCAAAAACTTCAAAGGCTTTGTAGGTATAGAATACGAAGGAGGCTTTATGAAAATGATGGGTGCCAAAGAAAACTACTTGGACGAGGATGCTGGCATCAGAGCTACGAAGGCTTTGTTGGAAAAATATAGCATGTAAGGGTTAATCTATTGAGTATAAAATTAAAATTACTATAAAATCACTGATGGCATGACTCCAAGTCATGCCATCAGGATTACCATACCATCTCTCAATCTTTCCCTCTTTAACGGAAAAAATCTTCTCTCTGAAAGCTCAATGCCTATTGCTGACTATCTTTGTCGGAAACAAACCTTTTGCCATTCATGCAGACACTCCAACAACTATACTCAGGAGAACTATTAGGAACAACCCGTTTAAAACTATCTTGTGGATTAAAGACTTTCCCAAAGGAGATTTATACCTTAGCTGATACCTTAGAAATTTTAGATTTATCAGGCAATGAGCTTTCATCTCTTCCAGAAGATTTTGGCGTGCTGAAAAATCTAAAAATTGCTTTTTTTTCAGATAATTTTTTCACTGAATTTCCAGCAGTATTAGCAGAATGTCCTGCATTAGAAATGATTGGTTTCAAAGCTAATATCATCAAAACTATTCCCGAAAATGCCATTCCTATCAATACTCGTTGGTTAATTTTGACGAATAATGCTATTGAAAGTATTCCTGCTTCTATTGGCAAATGTGCTCGTATGCAAAAGTTGATGTTGGCGGGGAATCGGCTAAAGGTATTGCCACAGGAATTAGCAGGCTGTAAAAACCTAGAATTATTCCGCATCTCGGCCAATCAGATTGAGCAGTTTCCAGCAGAATTATTAACATTCCCTCGCCTTTCGTGGCTAGCTTTTGCAGGCAATCCTTTTTCAGAAAGTACCGAAGAACAAGTAGCCTTGGAAGAATTTTCTTGGGATGAACTAACCATTAAAGAGCAATTGGGAGAAGGTGCTTCGGGCATCATTGCCAAAGCTGTTTGGGAAACTCATCATAAAGAAGTTGCCGTAAAAGTATATAAAGGAGAAGTGACTAGCGATGGTTTACCAACTGATGAAATGAATGCTTGTATTTCAGCAGGTACACATCCAAACTTAGTAACGGTACTGGGTAAAATTAAAAACCATCCAACCAATAAACATGGTTTATTGATGGATTTGATTCCACCAACTTTTAGAAACCTTGGCGGTCCACCGAGCTTTGACACTTGTACCAGAGATACTTATCCTGCAGACACCGTCTTTACCTTAGCCGAAGTCATTAAAATATCTTCCGCTATTGCTAGCGTTGGCGAACATTTGCATGCCTTAGGTGTTTCGCATGGTGACTTATATGCTCATAATACATTGGTAGATGAAAATGCGAATACCCTGTTTGGTGACTTCGGGGCGGGTAGTACTTACCATGTGCATTCTAGTAACGCTCCTGCTATTCAGCGTTTAGAAGTAAGGGCTTTTGCTTGTTTACTAGATGATTTACTAAGATATGTCGTAGAAGCCGATACACAACATCCTTCTATTGGTCAATTAAAAGCCTTGGTTCAAAACTGTATGAACGAAGTAGTGTTGGAACGTCCAAGTTTTAAAGAAATTCATCAGCAAATTTTACTGCTTCACTAAACGTCTTTCTTATATATTCTACCTCAAAACCTATCTAATTTTACAAAAAACTTATTGCTCTCTGCTCAAAGCTGACAGCGAAGTCATCTTGACTTTTTAATTTTCTTAATTGCCATGATAATAAAGGCGATAAAATTAAACCCCATCCAACTTGAGAGTGTTGTATCGAAGCGATTTAACAAAGACCTATAACTATCTATTCATGCATTAGTTCTTTCAATAGAATACCTCTCTTTGTAAAGTTCTTCGTCCATGATGCCACACCAATTATCGTCAGTAGTGTTCCTTTTGTTAGGAGCAATATTGGCGATAATCTGTTTTTGATGACATAATTGATGCAAATTTTCTGCGTCGAAACCTCCGTCAGCATTCATATATAGTCCATCAACTGAAATAGTAGCATCCTCTAACATCGTGGTAAGTTCTTCAAAAGTCTGCTCAATGTTAAATAAATCATTGTGATTACCTGAAACTGGTGTTGACATAGCTAGCGCAAGTGTCTGTTTATCAGTCAAGTAAATAGCATTAGTTGTTTTACGTTTCTTTCTGCCTTGATGTGCAACTTCCTCTCCACCTCGAATACATGACGAATGGCTTCCATCTAAATTTACCATTGAAAGGTCGAAAGAAGACTTATACTTTTTCAAAAGTTCTATCCAACATTTCTTCCAAATACCTTCCTTGCACCAACGACAATAATGTCCGAAAACACTTTTATTGTGAAGAACATGAGTACTGAATAAACTATTGACAGGTAATAAATGCCATTGAATCCCAGTCTTGAGCTTGTAAAGAATAAAGTTAATGATTTCACAAGTCGGAGCCTGTGGCTTAAACCCTCGTTTTCTTACAGGTAAATGACAAATTATTTCAGATTCTATTATATCTTTGCTGAGTAAGTAGTACATAAAAAGGTTGCTTTGGTATGGTTCGAAAAACAAATATCAGCAACCTTTTTTATTTTTAAGCAATAATAGCAAAAAGTCAAGATGACTTCAGCTAATAAACCTTTCATCATCAACATTCATGAAACAAACAATTACATTTATTTTATTATTTTTAAACCTAAACCTATTTGCACAAAAGGTTGAAGGAACCATTACCGATTCCAACAAAAATCCCATTGAAGACAGTTTTATTGTGAACAGACGTATTGACAAACACTCACATTCCAATAAATTGGGGTATTTTATACTGGAAAAAGTTAGTCAAGGTGATACGTTGGAAATCTCGTGCATGGGTTTTAAAACACAGAAAATTGTGTTTACACCAGCACAGCATTTTTTAAAAATTGTTTTACAAGAAAGTACTTTTCAGCTAAATGAAGTAACGATTAGTCCAGAAGTAAATGCCCAAAGCATCATCTCTAAAATTGACTTAAAAACTTATCCTGTTAATTCTTCTCAGGAAATTTTACGTAAAGTACCAGGGCTATTTATCGGTCAGCATGCTGGCGGTGGCAAGGCTGAACAATTATTTTTGCGTGGCTTTGATTTAGACCATGGCACAGACATCAATATTTCCGTGGACGGAATGCCAGTAAACATGGTTTCGCACGCACACGGACAAGGCTATGCCGATTTACACTTTCTGATTCCAGAAACGATTGAGAAAATAGATTATGGTAAAGGCCCTTACTTTGCCAATAAAGGTAATTTAACAACGGCGGGGTATGTCGAATTTCAAACTAAGGAACGTATCAAGGAAAGTCAGGTTTCGACAAGTGCTGGCATGTTTAACACTTTCAGGACGATGGCTTTGGTCAATTTATTAGGTCAACAAGAAAAACAATCGGCTTATATCGCCAGTGAATATTTGTATTCTGATGGTCCTTTTATTTCGCCACAAAAATTCAATCGTTTGAATTTGATGGGGAAATATGCCCTTGAGTTGCCCAATCAGCATAAAATCAATTTCTCCGTGGCCTATTTTACCAGTAAATGGAATGCTTCGGGACAAGTACCACAACGAGCAATTGATGAAGGCTTGATTACTCGTTTCGGGGCTATTGATGATAAAGAAGGTGGTAATACCAGTAGAACAAATATCAATTTTCAGCATACAAAAAAAGTAGGCGAATCGCTGCTGTTTAAAAATACTGCTTATTACAGTCATTACAATTTTGAGCTGTATTCCAACTTTACTTTTTTCTTGAAAGACTCAGTCAATGGCGACCAAATCAAGCAAAAGGAATCCAGAGACATATTAGGATTTCAGTCAGAAATTCATCAATATTATACCCTTTCGGCGGGAAGTTTATCTTGGCAGTCGGGCGTAGGACTTCGCTATGATGCCGTGAACGACCTTGAGCTTTCGCATACGCTCAACCGTGTGACGATTCTGGAGAGATTAAAGTTTGGTAATGTAAAAGAAACCAATGCTTTCGGATTCACAGGCATTGAATATCACCGTGGCAATTGGTTGATTAATCCAGCTATCAGAGTTGATTACTTCAATTTCAATTACCTCGACAAGCTTAATAACAACCAAGTTCAAGCCGTTTCAAAATTTATCGCCAGTCCGAAATTGAATATCATTTATAATCCAGACCATGATATTCAGCTATTCTTTAAAGCAGGTAAAGGCTTTCATTCAAATGATACGCGTGTAAGTAGTTTAGCAAATAATAGTCAGACCGTATTACCAGCCGCTTATGGTAGTGATTTAGGCATGATTTGGAAACCACAGTCACGCTTAATCCTAAACATGGCTTTGTGGATTTTGCACCTCGACCAAGAGTTTGTGTATGTAGGCGACGAAGCTGTGATTGAAGCCAGTGGAAAATCATTACGGAAAGGGTTTGATTTAGGTATTCGTTATCAATTAAACAATTGGCTGTTTTTCAATGCCGACATGACGAATACTATCGCCAGAAGTATTGACGAACCCAAAGGGGCAAATTATATTCCCTTAGCTCCCGATTTTACCTTAACAGGCGGATTAAGCATTACTCACCCTTCTGGGTTTTCTGGTGGACTACGCGTTAGACATTTAGGCAATCGTGCAGCCAACGAAGATTATTCTATCGTTGCCAAAGGCTATACCGTTACAGATTGTAATGTGAATTATAAAATCAAGAAGGTAAACTTTGGTTTAATAGCCGAAAATCTATTGAATGTAAAATGGAATGAAACACAGTTTGCCACAGAATCAAGATTGAAAAATGAAAGTGAACCTGTCACAGAAATTCACTTTACTCCAGGTTTTCCTTTCTTTTTAAAAGGAACAATAGGAATTAGTTTTTAGTTGAAACCAACAAAAAAAGCCCCAGCTCATTATTGAGCTGAGGCTTTTTTGTTTTCAAACCAATATTTATTTCAGACTTTTTGCAGATACAAAATCTATCCATTCTAAACTAAACAAATCCTTGTTTGGCGTTTCGTTTTTGATAAACACAAAATACAAATCATGTTTTCCCTCAATTGCTTGAATCGCCGTACTCTGTTCTGTATAAGTATTCCAGTTACCTGTTGGTACATACGTCAAAGTACTAATAATTTCACCTGTTGGTGAATCAGCATGTACTTCAATTTTTGCTCCTTTGTCTTTTGAAGAATAACGATAAGTAAGTTGCTCTATATTCTTTAAGTCTATATTTTTCAACACAAAGTACGAGCCGTTATGGATATTACCCAAACGTTTCCCTTGTCTGCCAATATTATTAAGCACATCTGCTTCGCTACCAAATACTTTCGTAGGACGCAACACCAATACGTCACTCTTACTAAGTGCTAGTACCGCCTTTGTTTTGCCTTGTGGTGCTACCAATGAGCCCTTATCTGTATAAGAAGCCGTCAATACATAGCGTCCTTCTTGTTCTTTTCCAACGTGTTCTTTCAACGTAATATTACCTTGTTGTGGTATTCTGTTTTCTACAGGTACATTGCCTAATGATAGGATGTATTTTACCATTTCGGTAGTTTCCTCACGCGACAGTTGTGGATGGGCGCTCATCTCTCGTTCATCCCAAACACCACCACCACCAATGATGATTTTATTGGCAAGCTTCGCAATCGCTGTTTTATCATCTCTATATCGCTTGGCAACTTCAGTAAACGATGGTCCTACAGATTTTGCATTTACCTGATGACAAGCCTTACAGTCTGACCCCGCAATTAATGATTTACCCAAACTAAAGGTTGACGTTAATTGCTGATGTCCCATCAACGGCTCTCTGCTCACTTTAGGAATATAGTTGAGGATAACCTTCACTTTCTTAGGGTCGATTATTTTATCCTCCTTGTCTTTCACACTTACGGCATACTTCAAGGTAGTTTGCGAAGCCTTGAAGAATGTACTATTATCAGTTGTAGCAATGGCAACTTCTGGAGTTGTGTTTCCTACTTTTATTTTTAAAGTATCCGTATTACTTGCTCCTAATTGGTCTTTTACCGTTAATACTACATTATAAATACCATTTTTACTGAAAGTATAAGTAGGATTCACTTCTGTTGATACAGCTTTGCCTTCAAATTTCCATTGATATGTCAATTGGTCTCCTTTATCAAAATCATGGCTTTTATCTCCTTTGAAAGCTACTTTTAATGGAGCCAGCCCAATCGTATCTACCGCAGCAGCTTCTGCTACAGGGGCACGGTTTCCGCTATTGAAATCTATTTTTACCAAACGAGCATCTTCGTTATCAATACCATAAACTGAGCCATATTCAAGCAAATAAACACTGCCATCAGGCCCTATTTCCATATCTACTGGGCGACGGAAATCTCCTGTTGTTGGCATAAATGCCTCCATGGATTGATAGTTTTGTTGCTCATCTAAACGTACCGCATAAATCCAGTTACGCATCCAGTCATATACAAATAGTGCTTTATCGTAATAAGCAGGCAATTTTGTTGGATTAGCGATTGAAGGGTCAAAATGATATACTGGCCCACCCATCGCACATCTACCTCCCACGCCTAACGCTGGGAATTCCGCCGATTGGTTATAAGGATACCAAATCATTGCCTTTTGTGCTGGAGGCAAGTTTTTAATTCCTGTATTATAAGGAGAAGTATTTTCAGGAGCTTTTGGATCAAAAAGAGACCCTATTTTTTTCGTAGCAAAATCATATTGAAAATATGGTTTATTGTCGCCTACAAAATATGGCCACCCATAATTTCCTGCTTTTTTCGCTTGGTTGAATTCATCATAGCCACGTGGCCCTTGTACACCATCTGTTCCAGCATCAGGGCCAATTTCACCCCAATAAAGATATGATGTTGCTGGGTCAACCGAAATACGGTAAGGGTTACGACAACCCATTACAAAAATTTCTGGACGAGTACCTGCTGTTCCTTTAGGAAACAAATTTCCTTCTGGAATGGTATAAGAACCATCTGTTTCTACATGAATACGAAGAATTTTACCTCGTAAATCATTAGGGTTACCTGCCGAACGTTGTGCATCAAAAATAGGTCTTCCTTCTCTTGAGTCTATCGGTGCATGACCATTCGATTCAAAAGGTACGGTATTGTCACCTGTTGAGATAAACAAGTTCCCATGTGCATCCCAAGCCATTGAACCTCCTGTATGGGCACTTACTTCTAAGTCTATAGGAAATTCAATAATCGCCTTTTCACTTTCAATATCAAGCGAACTATCATCATTTACTTTGAATCTTGCTATTCTCTGTTTAGTTTGTTCTTTGTCTTGTACGGTATAAAAAAAGTACAAATAATGATTCTGACTAAAGTGAGGGTCTATGGTCATCCCCAACAAACCATTTAAGTACTTATCAACCGCTTTGGCTGGAAAGTCATAAAGTAATCTAGTCTTTTTCTGAACAGGGTCGTATACATAAAATTTACCAGCCCTTTCTACGAAGAATACACGACCATCTGGGGCAACTGCCAATTCCATAGGTTCGTTAAGGTCGTTAGAAAGTACGCTTTTTTTAAAGCGATTTTCTTCAGGTCGGTTTAAGGTATCTGCCCACACATTAGCCTTTGAGGCTGTAACATGTGTGTTCATAGATTCATGGGTAAGAGAGCTTAAACCTAGGAATGCTCCTAAATACAAACTGTATTTTGCGATAGAATGAAACATTGAGAGTATATTAAACTTAAATAATAGAGATAAATAAAAGTACAGTATACCAAATTTAAGTAAGTATGTTGTATTTTTTCAAGACTTGATTTGAATAATACAAAATTATTAGGCAGGATAGAAATATCAGTCTTGTTTTTCGTCAAAAATAGGGGACATATTGGTAATACCAATTTTGTTATTTCATGCGCTTTTACATTACTAAGAGACGTCTTTTTTTTAAATATACCCTTGTATAATAGAAATTTATTTAGAATAGCTTATTACAAACATTACTGAGTATATTTTGGGGGAATATGTATTTTTCTCCGAAAACACATTACAAGCGTATTCCTGATTAAATTAGGCTTATAAATACAAACAGAACACAAAAACGAAAGCATTACCTTTAAAGGATTATCCAACATAAAATTTTATAAAAATGATTAAACGATTTTATTACTGCTTATTTTTTATCACAATCAACCTCGTTTCGCTTGCACAATCAAGTGAGCATCCTGTTGATTTGGTAAATACATTGATGGGCACAGCTTCAAAACCAAGTTTATCAGCTGGGAATACGTATCCTGCCATTGCCCTTCCTTGGGGAATGAATTTCTGGATGCCACAAACGGGTAAAATGGGCGATGGTTGGGCATATACCTATGACGCTGACAAAATAAGAGGTTTTAAACAGACACATCAGCCAAGTCCATGGATTAATGACTACGGACAATTTGTAATTATGCCAACTACGGGCAAGCGTGTCTTCAAAGAAGATGACCGTGCAAGTTGGTTTTCGCACAAAGCAGAGGTTGCGAAGCCTCATTATTACAGTGTCTATTTAGCTGACCATGACATAACAACCGAAATTACGCCCACAGAAAGAGCTGCCGTACTTCGTTTTACATTCCCTAAAACCGACAAAGCACATATCATAGTCGATGCTTTAGATAAAGGCTCATACATCAAAATCATTCCAAGCGAAAGAAAAATCATTGGCTATACTACCAAAAACAGTGGGGGTGTTCCTGAGAATTTCAAGAATTACTTTGTGATTGTTTTCGATAAAGCTTTTGCTAGCACAAGCACTTGGAACGGCAAAGAACTGGTTGATAATACGTTAGAAATCAAAGAAAACCACACAGGAGTGGTAATTGATTTTGCTACCGAGAAAGGCGAGAAAGTTCAGGCAAAGGTGGCATCTTCTTTCATCAGTTTCGAACAAGCAGAAATCAATTTAAAAGAAATAGGAAAAGACAACTTTGAACAAGTAAAAAACAAAGGTGAGAAAATCTGGAATAACTCACTGAACAGACTAAAAGTAGAAGGCGGTACTGACCAACAAACACGTACTTTTTACTCATGTTTATACCGCACAATGTTGTTCCCAAGAAAATTCTATGAACTAGATGCTCAAGGAAAAGTCGTTCATTATAGCCCCTACAATGGAAAGACATTACCAGGCTATATGTTTACTGACAATGGATTTTGGGATACTTTTAGAGCCGTTTTCCCTTTCTTTAATTTGATGTTCCCTTCGTTGAATGCACAAATTATGGAAGGTTTGGCAAATACTTATGACGAAAGTGGTTTCTTACCTGAGTGGGCTAGTCCGGGGCATCGTGACTGTATGGTGGGTTCTAACTCGGCTTCTATCATTGCCGATGCGTACTTGAAAGGTGGACGAGGTTTTGATATTAATAAGCTGTATGAAGCCTTATTAAAAAACAGTGAGAACGAAGGCCCGATAAGTTCCGTGGGACGATTGGGCGTAAAGTATTACAACCAATTAGGCTATGTGCCCTATGATGTAAAAATCAATGAAAATGCAGCCAGAACGTTGGAATATGCTTATGATGATTTCTGTATTTATCAATTAGCAAAAGCCTTGAAACGTCCACAAGCTGAAATAGACCGCTTTGCAAAACGTTCACAGAATTATAGAAACTTATTCGACCCTAGTACAAAATTGATGCGAGGTAAAAATCAGGATGGTACTTTCCAAAGTCCATTCAATCCTTTTAAATGGGGAGATGCTTTTACGGAAGGAAATAGCTGGCATTATACATGGAGCGTTTTCCATGACATCAATGGTCTTTCAAATTTAATGGGTGGTCATAAAGGGTTTAGCAAAATGTTAGATTCTGTCTTTGTCGTTCCTCCTGTTTTTGATGATTCATATTATGGATTTGTCATTCATGAAATCCGTGAAATGCAAATTATGAATATGGGAAATTATGCCCATGGAAACCAGCCTATCCAACACATGATATACTTGTATAATTATGCAGGACAACCATGGAAGACTCAATATTGGATTAGAGAAGTAATGAATAAAATGTATCAGCCTACGCCAGATGGTTACTGTGGTGACGAAGATAATGGACAAACTTCTGCTTGGTACGTATTTTCTTCTTTAGGTTTTTATCCTGTGGCTCCTGCTACAGATCAATACGTTTTGGGAACTCCGCTATTCAAAAAGGTAACCTTATCGCTTGAAAATGGCAAGAAAATCACGATAAATGCTCCTGAAAACAATACACAAAACAAGTATATACAAACCCTAAAATTTAACGGATTACCCTATAGTAAAAACTGGTTGAGTCATCAGAAGTTAATGCAAGGTGCTACGATTGATTTTAAGATGTCAGCTTCTCCTAACAAAACACGAGGCACAAATACAGTAGATTTCCCTTATTCGTTTTCTAAATAATCATCAAAATAGCCCGAACAACTAACGTTAATTCGGGCTATTTTTTTAGAAATACTTAATTGTCAAATCTATTATTTTCTGCTTAAAATCGGTATAAGGAGGCATCAGTAAATCTAACGCAATAAAAGGAGACCATTGTTTCATAATCGCTCTTTGGTTAGAGAATGCCAAGAAACCATAATGCCCATGCCCCTTTCCAATGCCACTATTATTTGAGCCTCCAAAGGGTAATTCATTGTTAAAAAAGTGTAATGTATTATGATTAATTACCGTCCCTCCTGCCCTTGTCTGATTAATGATGCCATTTACTGAGCCTTTATTCTTACTAAAAATGTACAAAGCCAAAGGCTTTTCGTGTTGACGAATATGCTGAATAGCTTCGTCTAGTTCCTTAAAAGTAATTAAAGGCAGGATTGGGCCAAAAATCTCTTCTTGCATCACCTTGCTGTCTTTCCTGACGTTAGATAGCAGTGTTGGAGCAATGAACGCTTGGCTTTCGTCTGTTTCTCCGCCCATTTCTATCACTGCTCCCGTTATCTTAGCCTCTTCTATATAACTCTTCAAACGCTTGAAATGTCCTTTATTCACAATCCGATTATAATCTTTAGACTCCTGAGGGTTTTCCCCATAAAAAGCCAAGACTTGCTCTTTGAATAGTTTTATAAAATCATCTTTTACGCTTTCTTGAATGTATAAATAATCTGGAGCGATGCATACTTGCCCATTATTCAAGTATTTTGCCCACGCTATTCTGCTAGCAGCTTTGGACAAATCAGCAGATTCATCTACAATGACGGGTGTTTTACCACCCAATTCTAACGTAACCGAGCATAGATTTTCAGCCGCCGCTTTCATAACCTTCTTTCCTAAAGCAGGGCTTCCCGTAAAGAAAATATGGTTGAAGGGTAATGTGGTGATGTATTCTGCTACTTCGGCATTCCCTTCAAATATTGCTACTTCATTTTCAGGGAATACTTCTGCTATCATTTTTTTCATTAAAGCCGCCGAGTGAGGAGTATGCTCAGAGGGCTTTATGATGACGCAATTTCCAGCAGCAACGGCAGAAACTAAGGGACCAAACGTTAAATTAAACGGAAAATTCCAAGGAGAAACGATTAGTACAACTCCTTTGGGTTCGTAATAAATATAAGAAGAAGTTCCTAACAGGGAGATTGGGCTTGGCACAGCCTTAGGCTTCATCCAATGTTTAAGATGTCTGATTGCGTGATTCAGTTCGTTAATAACTGTATATATTTCTGTTAAATCTACTTCAGCGGGTGCTTTTTTGAAATCATCAAACATTGCTTTTTGAATCTCTTCTCGATATTGAAGAATCGTTTTAAGCAATTTTTTTAATTTAGTTTTTCTTTCTAATGCATTTGTATGGCCAATAGTATATTGGTTCTCTAGTTGCTTACTAAAAATAGCATCAATTGCATTAGTCCATTCCTTATTATCCATTATCAATAAATGATTAGCAAACACCAAAAAAATTAGATTAAATTAGAATTATCCTTAAGTTAGTATAGAAGCTGTTTAAACTTTCCGTTTCTGAGGTGAAAGTATTGTATTTTTGAATTGATTTTTTCAAAATTTGCGAAGCATAGCATCGCTACGTTGAGTAAATTTTGGAACAAGCTATTCTAAAAGACTTAGTTTAACCCGAAAGGGAAAGTTTAAACAGCTTCATAAATAATAAGGATTTATTCTAAACATATCGCACATCAAAGATGAGAGAGCCATCCATGTTGCTACTCAAAAAAGTATAAACTAAAATTGTTAATTGTAAAATAGCAATTTTATATCAATATATTTATATTTAAATTTTCCATAAATGTGGATAGCAGTATTCTTTATATGAGTGCGAAATTTCTATTGTACAAACTCTACCTTTAATATGGTTTAGGGTGTTTAAAAGCATAAAAACATTTGTTTGGCAAGGTAATTGATTGTAACTTTAAGAGAGTATATAAAAAATCACATATTCACTATTAATCTACTGCTGCATCTTTTTTTATAATATTTATTTTATACTATTGATTTCAATTTGATTACTATTGTATAAAAAAGTAATACAAAAAGGCTTTTCATTACATCACTTAATGGAAGTGTTTCTTAATTAACCATAATTTTATTATTTCCACAACAGCCCTGAAAAATTCAATAACTAAAAATAATGAACAACAGTAAATTGAAACTTCTAATAGTTGATGATGAAGCAAGTACTAGAAAAGTATTAGAACACTTCTTGAACAAAGAGTTTGATGTAACAGTTAAAAATGATGGGATGGAAGGCATGAATTGGTTAGATGCAGGAAACGATACTGACTTTATTATTGCTGACCTTAACATGCCAAACTTGGATGGTAAGGAGTTTGTAAAAGTAGTACGTGCAAGTAATTTATTTAGTAATCTACCAATCATTATTTTGTCAGGTACTGACGAAAGTAAAGAAAGAATAGAATGCTTGAACTTAGGAGCCGACGATTTTATGTTAAAACCGTTTAATCCGATGGAAGTACATGCCAAAATAAAAGCTATTTTACGCAGAGTAAAATAGACAACGCCATTAACCATTTATTTTATAAAACATATTAAGAGGTTTACTCATTATTTGTTACCTTAAAGCTTATGAGGTCAAAGTTTATCGTGTATGTCTTGAGATATAATTATTAAAATCACTAAAATATGAGTAGTATCCCACAGACTATATCATCACCAAAGGATGATTTTCCTATTAAAGTAATTTTGGTTGAAAATGAAGATTTTGTAGTGGTCAATTTTTTGAAAAAATTTGGACAAAAACTTCACATAAAGGTTATTAGTAACTTAGACGAATGTCTGGAGTTTGTAAAAAATACTTATCCCCCTGATGCTATTATTATTGCTAGAAATCTAGGCGGAATTAAATTTCTAGAAACAATAAGAAAAGATAACTGGACAAAGAATTTGCCTGTTATTCTTACCAGCGACCATGTAACGCCTGGTCTGATTAAAGAAATTATTGAGAAAAAAGGAGATGATATCTATCCTAAAGATTTTAGCTCTGGCGATTTAGTCACTCGATTAGAATACTTCATCAAGCGTCGTCATTATGTTGCTAGTCAACAAACAAAATCAAATATTTTAGAGGTAAAAATTCCATTCTGGAAACGCTTTATTGATGTTTCTACTACTGGTTTAGCTTTATTGTTGCTGTCTCCACTGCTTATTATCATTTCTATTCTTATCAAATTAGATTCAAAAGGCCCTATCGTCTATAAATCTAAACGTGTGGGTGCTGGCTACAAGATTTTTGAAATTTATAAGTTTAGAACGATGCGTACTGATGCTGACCAGTTAATCAAAAACATGGAATCGCTGAATATGTACACCAAAGGAACAACGGAAGCCAAAACAGATGGGCTTTGTGATGAGTGTGCTTTAATTGGTTCTTGTCAGCAACGATTATACTTGGATGGTGAAGAAACTTGTGAAAAGGTTTACTTGAACAAGAAAAAAGAAAAAGTAGCTTTCATGAAATTTCAGAACGACCCAAGAATTACAAAATTAGGGCGTTTCTTAAGAAATAGTAGTATCGATGAGCTACCACAATTGTTTAATATATTCTTGGGAGATATGTCTCTGATTGGAAATAGACCTTTACCACTATACGAAGCTGAAAAATTAACAACAGACGATTATATCGAACGTTTTGCTGGTCCTGGCGGACTTACTGGTCTTTGGCAAGTAACAAAAAGAGGGAAAGGCAAAAAAGATATGACCGAACAAGAAAGAATAGAATTGGATATTGAGTATGCCCGTAATTTTTCATTCAAATACGATTTGAAAATCTTTTTTATGACATTCCCTGCTCTCTTACAATCTGAAAATGTATAGAAGCCCAACCCAGAAAAACTGCTCAGCCCTGCTGTATTAATTTAATTAATACCTCTCAAAATATTAAACTATGAAACTCATACTTGAACTATGTTTCTGGATTTGTATAGGGCTAGTAGCCTATACTTATGTTGGTTACGGTATAGTTGCTTGGATTTTTGTAAAAATCAGAAAAATATTCGGGTTCACTTTTAAAAAGTATAACGACCCTACCTTTCTTCCAGAAGTCACATTGGTGGTGCCTGCTTACAATGAAATGTCGTGCATTGAAGCCAAGGTTATCAATACATTTGGGCTAGATTATCCATCTGATAAATTCGAAGTCCTTTTTGTCACAGAAGGCTCAAATGATGGCACTTCAGAATACATAGCATCGCTTCAATCAGAATATAGTAATCTAAGAATGATTGCAGGCGATACCCGTAGAGGTAAAATTGAAGCCATGAATATGGCAATGAAGACTGTCAATACGCCTATTGTTATTTTTACAGATGCTAACACAACTCTCAACCACGCTGTTATTAAAAATATCGTAAGGCACTTTCAAGACCCTATAGTTGGGGCAGTTGCAGGTGAAAAGCGTATTCAAACAGAAGGATCAGAAGCCGCTGCTGGCGCTGGCGAAGGCTTATATTGGAAGTACGAATCTTTTCTGAAAAAATTAGATACAGAACTATACTCTGTTGTAGGGGCTGCAGGTGAATTATTTGCTGTAAGAACCAATCTATTTGAGCACGTTGAGAAAGATACGCTTCTGGATGATTTTATTATTTCTTTACGAATTGCTGCCAATGGTTTTAGGGTAATCTATGAACCAGATGCTTATGCTAGTGAACGTCCTTCCTTCTCTATTCAAGATGAAATGAAGCGGAAAATCAGGATTTCAGCAGGAGGTTTTCAGGCCATAGCCCGTTTGGGGTTTCTTTGGAATATCTTCCGTTATGGCTTACTTTCATTTCAATATGTTTCACACCGTGCTATGCGTTGGGCAGTGGCTCCATTTTGTCTTCCTCTTTTAGTATTAATCAATCTTATACTACTTATTACTGGTTCTGAATTATTAGATAATTTCATATATCATCTTTTGATGCTTGCTCAAATTGCTTTCTATATTTTAGCATTGCTTGGCTATTATCTTGAAAATAAGAAAATTAGGGTAAAAATACTTTTTGTACCCTTCTATTTTTCTTTCATGAATTATTGCGCTATACTAGGGTACTTCAGGTATAAGAATGGATTAACGTCTGGTATCTGGGAAAAAGTGAAAAGAGCAGAATAATTGGTGCCTTTAAAAGAGTTGTTATTCCATAAATTGAAAAAACTATGATTAATTTTTCGTTACCAACATGGGTAGAGCAAATATTAAGCAAACCATTACTCATTAGTAAGTATTCCGCTAGTGAAGTTGAAGCGCTAAAGAAAAAATTATCTATATTTTCTAATGAAAATCCCATTGTCAGTGTAGTAATTCCTGCATGGAACGAAGAAGAGAGTATCCTGCATACCTTAATTTCCCTTGCCAATACTAATACAAAATATCCAGTTGAGTTAATCGTAATTGATAATAATTCAACCGATGGCACAGCCAATCTTTTAAATACAATTGGTGTAAAAAACTTTTTGGAGACGAAGCAAGGCGTAGGTCATGCCAGAACTTGTGGTTTGCACAAAGCAAAAGGCACTTATGTGTTGACTTGCGATAGTGATACATTATACCCAGCAGGTTGGATTACGGCCATGACTGATGCGCTAGTAAACGGACAAGACAAACCTGTTCCCGTATATTGCGTACATGGTAGTTATTCATTTCTTCCTTCTCCTTCTACCCCACGTTGGCAATATGCTTTCTATGAAATGCTGAGTAGTTTTGTGATTAAACAAAAAGAACGTACACAACCTTTCCTGAATGTGTTAGGATATAATTCTGGCTTTATTAGACAAAAAGGTATCGACATAAACGGCTATGATATTGAAGTACAAAGAACTTTCAGAGGGGTTGCTTTTGATGATGCCGGTCATGCCACTGAAGACGGTATGATGGCATTACGCTTACAAGAAGCAGGAGGAAAAATTGAGGCGGTAGATAGTGATGATGCAAAAGTATGGACAAGTGATAGACGAATACAAATAGATGGTGGCTTAAAAAAGGCGCTTATCTTTAGAATCAAAAAACATCTTTTCAAAAAATAACTCTTCTTATGTCTATTATTCAAACCATCAAATCAAATCCTGCCTTAAAGAAATTTGTGCATTGGTGTTTAATTCCAAAGTATCAGGCACGACCGCGACTTTGGGTAAAATGGTTTATTAATCCTTTCTTTCATAAAAAAGGGAAAGGCTCTGTGATATGCAGAAGAACAAGAGTAGATGTTTTGCCTTTTCAGCCTTTTACACTGGGCAATTTTAGCACAGTAGAAGATTTTGCTACCATTAATAATGGCGTAGGGGCTGTTCATATTGGCAATAATTCAAGAGTCGGTATTGGCAATGTAATCATTGGCCCTGTAACAGTGGGTAATAACGTTATTTTTGCACAAAATATCGTAATGAGTGGTCTTAATCACGTGTACACTGACGTCACTCTTCCTATTGATTTACAGCCAGTTATAACAGCTCAAATAACTATCGAAGACGATTGTTGGATTGGAGCTAATGCGGTGATTACTGCGGGCGTAACTATTGGGAAACATAGTGTAATTGCTGGTGGTGCTGTTGTTACTAAAAATATTCCTCCTTTTAGCGTTGCTGTTGGCAACCCTGCTAAAGTAATTAAACAATACAATGCTACATCAGGGCAGTGGGAAAAAGTAAGCTAAAAACGAATAACAAAGATGGCAAATCATCAACCAAAAGTTTCTATAATAACCATAAATTTCAACAGTACTGATGTTACTGCTGCGTTATTACGTTCGTTAGAAAAAATAACCTATCCATCTATTGAAGTAATTGTAGTTGATAATAGTACCAAAGATTTTGGCTACCAACTTCCAATAGATTTTCCTTGGATTACTTATCTTGAACCTGGTGAAAACCTTGGTTTTGCAGGCGGAAACAATAAGGGACTAAGAATAGCAACAGGAGAATATTATTTGCTATTGAACAATGATACAGAAGTAGATGCAGGTTTTCTTGAACCCCTTATCGAACGCTTTCAAACGAATGCTAATATTGGAGTAGTTTGCCCTAAAATTTTATATTTTGACGAACCAGACGTTATACAATTTGCAGGCTATACGCCTATTAACCCTATTTCAGGTCGAGGCTTCGGCATTGGTTATTTAGAAAAAGATACTGGTCAGCATGATAAGGCAATGCCCACATCGCGTGCCCATGGAGCAGCAATGATTTTTTCAAAGGCTGCTTTTGAAAAAGTAGGACTCATGGCAGAATTATTCTTTCTGTATTATGAAGAAATGGATTATTGCGAAAGATTTAAAAGAGCTGGCTATACAATTTGGTATGAGCCAAGTAGTAAAGTTTGGCATAAAGAGTCTATGAGTACAGGTAAAGGTTCAACCCTTAAAACCTATTATTATAGTAGAAATCGCTTGCTTTATTTACGAAGAAATACTTTTGGGTATCAAAAGATACTGATGTATATATATTATACAGCCATTGCTCTTCCAAAAAATCTATTAGGATATTTAGTAAAACGAGATTGGCCACATTTAAAAGCTTTTTGGCAAGGATTTATCTGGAATTTTAGTAATTCTTCAAAGGATGAATACGACTTAAAGACTTGAGGATGTATGACTTAAGGATTAGAGGATTTGTAGATTATAAGACTTAAAGATTGTAGGATTGTTATGATCTTATAGTTTTTAAGTTTTTTTATGACGTTTTCAAATTCTTTCCTTTAGGGGGTGACTTTTTTTGTTCTTCCAAAGGTCATATTGCATATGCCCCTGTACTTACCTATTCTTGTGTCTTATAGTCCTTCGTCTTTCAGTCCTCAAGTCTCCAAAAACAAGAAGAGCCACCCTTTCGAGGTAGCTCTTTGTTAATATTTTTGGGGTTTATTTACTTTCCCGCATGTGATTGCAGTATCATCAACGGAACTGGGCTTAACTTCTCTGTTCGAGATGGGAAGAGGTGAACACCAGTCCTATCAACCCCATAA